>CAZLYG010000044.1:0-17290 GCA_964563075.1 uncultured Steroidobacteraceae bacterium
GCTGCGCCATCGGGTCTCCCTGACCCCCGATTCGCTGTTGGAAGGCCGCAAGTCCGCCGACATCCTCAATGCCGTGGTCGACAGCGTTCCGGCTCCGCGGGCATGAGAGTGGTTCCCAGCACGATTGCACTGTGGGCACTGGCCGCAGGCGCCATCGGCACACTGCTCGCATTGGTGTCGGGCGTGGAGGTCGATAGCGCTGCAATATTTGCCTCGCTCTGGGCCGTGGTGCTGATGGCCGCCGGTAGCGCTGACTATCTGTTGACGCGCAAGGCCTGGCGGCGTGCCGCACCGCAGCTGAAGCGGCGTCTGCCGGACGCCCTCGCGATCGGCGTGAGAAGTGACATCCAGCTTTATATCGAAACCCAAAGTGGCGCCCCCTGGCAGTGCGAGCTGTTCGACCATGTCGATCCCACGCTGCTGACCCGCGGGTTGCCGGCAACCGTGACCATCCCGGCAGGCCGGCGCCTGGAGGTCAGCTACGAGGCGACCCCGACTCGCCGCGGGGACATCACACTGAAACCCGCCGTCATCCGCGTGCGCTCGCGCCTGCGGTTGTGTCAGCTGCTCGAGCGGCTCGGGGTCCAGGAGACGCGCCGCGTTTTCCCCGATTTTGCCCAGGTGGCGCGTTATGCCTGGCTGGCCGGAGACCGCAGACTGAGCGAATTGGGCATCAAGACCTATCAGCGCCGCGGTGAAGGCACGGACTTCAAGCAGCTCGCCGAGTACAGGCCCGGGGATGCCGTGCGCCATATCGACTGGAAGGCGACGCTGCGCGTGGGCAAACCCGTCGTGCGTGAATTCCAGGATGAGCGCGACCAGTGTGTCATGCTCCTGGTCGACAGCGGCAGGCGCATGCGCGCCGATGAGTCCCACGAAGGCATCGGTGGCACATTCTTCGATCACGTTCTCAACGCCGTCATGCTGCTGGCCTACGTCGCACTGCGCCAGGGCGATGAGGTGGGCGCCATGACTTTCGGAGCCGCCGCCGGCTGTGAACGCACGGTTGCCCCGCGCAAAGGCGTCGGTGCGCTCAACCTCCTGATGGCCAAGCTGTACGACGTGCAGCCCACGCCGACGCACACCGACTATGTGGCCGCCGCAACCCGGTTGCTCACCAGTCACCGCAAACGCGCCCTGGTCGTGCTGGTGACGAACTTTCGGGATGAGGACAGCAGCGAGCTGACCCTTGCCTTGAGGCTCCTGCGGTCCCGACATCTGGTACTGGTCGCCAGCCTGCGCGAGCAGATCGTGACCGACCTGGCCGCGCAGCCGCTGAATCGGACGGATGCCCCGCTAGAGGTTGCCAGCGCGCATTTATACGAGCAGTCTCGCAGGGACGCCTTCAATCGCCTGGCGGCACGGGACGCGCTCATGGTCGATGCGCTGCCGGAACGGCTTGGCGTCGAGCTCGTTAACCGCTATCACGCCGTCAAGACGGCCGGCCTGATCTGACGGAAGTGGATGACACAGCATGTCCGATACGACCCACTGGTCCTTTCCGACGCGTCTGCGGCCCAACCCCGAGGAGCTCGATTTCGATCTCGCGGCCGCCTTGCGCGCGGTGGTACTCGTGCACTCGGAAATCCCCGAGGAGGCCTTCACCGCCTCATTCCTGGGAACGGAGCGCATCGGCCATGGAACCGTCATCTCTCCCGACGGGCTGGTCCTGACGATCGGGTATCTGATCACGGAAGCGCAGACCGTGTGGCTGACCACGAACGACGGTACAGTCGTCGCCGGTCACGCGTTGGCGTACGACCAGGCCTCGGGCTTCGGCCTGATTCTGCCGCTCGGGCATCTCGATGTACCTCACCTGCAGCGCGGCTCCTCATCGTCGGCAGAGGTCGGTGACGACGTAGTCGTCATCGCGCACGGCGGCATCGAACACGCACTCGCGGCAAAGATCATTGCGCGACGCGAATACGCGGGCTACTGGGAGTATCTGCTGGAGGATGCCATTTACACCTCGCCACCTCACCCACAGTGGGGCGGCGCCGCGCTCGTTGCGGGGGACGGCCGCCTGATCGGCGTCGGCTCGCTCATTCTCCAGGAGGCCGTCGCAGGAAATGCCTTCGATGCGAACATGTTCGTGCCGATCGACCTGCTGACGCCCATCTTCGATGACATGCTCAAGCTCGGTCGCCCCGGCGGCCCACCGCGGCCCTGGCTCGGCATGTACACCAATGCCCTGCAAGGCCAGCTGATCGTCAATGGCCTGACGCAGGGCGGACCCGCCCATCGAGCGGGTGTGCGCGTTGGCGATGTCGTGCTGGAGGTAGCCGGCCAGCCGGTGACCGAGCTGGGGGAGCTGTTCCGCAAGGTATGGAGCCTCGGACCTGCCGGTTCCGACATTCCGATGACGCTCGCGCGCGGCCGCAGCACCTCAGAAGTGCACGTGCGCTCCGCGGATCGCAACGACTTTCTGTCCAAGCCCCGCAAGCATTAGGGCGCCTCCGGCGCGACTGCCGTCCGCGGCGCGCTGCTCGCGCGCCTGGACGATCCGCGAGGTCCGCGAGCGCGGACTAGGGAGGACAATTCCGTGCAGGTCCCACTCGGGTGAGCAGGTAAGAATGCGTGGCACCGGTATTGAGGTCTGTGCCAATGGCTGCGATGTTTCCCTGACAGTCGATACCCATGGCCTCGATGAGTCGCAGGCTGCTGGGGGCGCCTGAGAGAAAGAACGACAGGTTGTACATCGTGCCGTTCGAATAATAGAACGCCCGCTGCAGTGTGGAGTTGTCCGCCGAGGAGATCGCGTCCGAGGTCCCGACGACTTCATGAAAGTCGTTCACCGCTTCCGCCTGACTGCTGTAATTGTCGGAGGTAAACCCCTGCGAAATTTGCGGGTTCGAGCTGGGAATCGCGAGCGTCCCCAGGTCGCGCATGGCGCCGCTGTTCCACAGGAAGGCGTGGTACACCGTCATGTCATCATTCGAGGTCGCTGGGAAGGCCGTCTGAGACCGGCCAACGATGTCGCCAACCGAATTCAGACCATACGCGAAGCTCTGCGGGCCATCGTCAGTCACGTCCCCCACTGCGCCAGGCAGCACTCCGAGATCGGTGATCGTGAATGCGCCGCCACCTGCAGGCTGTTGCCACAAGGCGGCGTGGACCTGACGTCCCTCCGGATCGATCTCCGAGGAGCCCACGCGCGTCGAGCCAAACTCCTGGTAAACGATGTTGTTGACCGGCATTCCACCCAGAGACGGCAGATAGTTCTCGGTCTGGCCCAGAACCCCGTGCCAGAGCAGCCCCCCGCCGGCTCTGTTCGCCGGCCCGAGGTCCGTTACCGTGAATTGCGGGGCTGCGAGCGCCGGTAAAGGCATACAGAGCGATATCAGCAGGACCTTTTTCGCCTTGGTCATCGTAACTCCCTCCTCGAACCACACGGGACGTGCACAGCCACGAGCGCGCGCCGCGTGCTCGACAGTTCAAACGATTGGCTTGCGGTTGAGCGTCAACCAGCGCACGCGAGGCGATGCACGCGAGGGCCGGCTTGTCCTTGAACGTTGCTTGGTGTTAGTTCCAACTTCCTGGACCGAGGGAGTAACGCCCGACACAGCACCGGGTTTCACCACGGAAGTGTGACGCTGTTCCCGTTCACGGCAGAGCGCACTTCGCGCGGCCGGGCGAGTCCTCTCCCCTAGTTGAGCCGCTCGAGCAGCTGATCGCCAAAGTACCCCGCCGGAATCGTCCCTTGCTTCATGAACTCGAGGTGGAACCGCTGGGCAGAGAAGCGCTCGCCGAGTTTCTGCGCGGCACGCTTGCGCAGCTCTTGGATCTGCTCCTTCCCCAATCGATAAGTAATCGCCTGTGTGGGCCAGCGCGAATAGCGAGTCACGGCCGCGTCGGCGGCAGCACAGCTCGCGCGCTTCGGCGCCAACTTCAAAGCCTTGGCGTCCTGACACGAGCCCGGCAGGAAATCCACCACCTGTGAGAACAGCGTGACCGCCTCATCGAACTGCATCTGTCCGGTGTGGATGCCAGTGTCGATGCGAACGCGCAGATCCCGCTCGAGCTTGCCGCGCAGCTGATACAGATGCTCCTCGGGCGTATAGAAGCCGTTGGGAGCGGACGGCTGCGGCTCGGCCGGCAACGCCTCGGAATACAGCGCCCAGCCTTCCGCAGCCATCGAGTCCTGCCACATCGACGAGGAATCCTCGACGGCTCCGGGAGTCAGCCAGCGGATCGGCGAGATCTCATTGCGATACTCGGTCATGACCTTGTAGTGCCAGTCATGACCCGGAAACCCCTCGTGGGCCGCCAGATCCGCCCGCGCGGCATCGTTGTGCTCCTCACGCAGAGCCGCCTGATCATTGCCGGTCGGAGTGACATAGAACCTGCCGACGCCGGTCTTCTTGAAAGGCGGAGCCGGGTAGTACGCGGCACTCTCGATCGAGGCACGCAGCGGCGGGGGCGTGACGGTCACATCGAGCTTGTAGTCGGCCGGCACGTCGAACAGACCTGTCATGCGCGCGTACTCGATCAGTCGCTCGCCGGTCTTGCGATACGCAGCGATCATCTCATCATCGTTCTTCGGCGCAGCCAGGCTGACCTTCTCGAACACGACGCGCACGGCCCCCGGCCCATCCGCAGGCACTCGCCACTTGTGGCTCCTGGCAATCTCGCGAGCGAGCGCAACCATCTGCGCTTGCGTCTGCTGCACGATCGGCCACGACTGTTCGAACAGCTCCATGGAGGTCTGCTCGAGACGCAGATTGTTGCGCAGCGCCCAATCATATTCCCTGGCGCCCAGGGCGTAGTGGTCCGCACGATACTCAGGCTTCAGATCGGCGCGACCCTTCGGATTCGCGTTCGTGAAGAATGTCCCGACGACATAGTCGCGCAAATGCACATAAGCCGCCGCCGCTTCGTTGCCCGCCGCCTGCAGCTCGGCGACCAGCTTGTCCCGGTTCGGAGAGCTGATGTCCGTGGCGGCCAGCTGCGGCAAGGTCTTGGAGAAATAGTCGGCGTCGGCGAGCGTGCTCTGCAGGCCGAACTCAACCAACACGCGCCAGTCCGGAGTGTTTCTGGACGCAACTCCCGTTGCGAGCTCGCCTTCCGCAGTCGCAAGATACACACGCACTGCGTGCGCCCGTGCGATCACCTGTTGCCACTCGGCATCGGTGCCGTACGTCGCCGCACCTGTCGGGGTCATGCCCTGGATCTGCCAGTCGACGCCGCGGAACGGGCTGTCCACGAAGGAGTCGAGGGCGCGCTCCTGATGACGCAATACCTCGTGCTGGTGCAGCAGGAATTCGATCTCGGCGAGCGCGACCAGCCGGTCGATGCGGCGGCGCGGCGCGAGTTGGGCCGGGTCGAGCTTCCTGAAGCGGTCGCGGAACTCGCTCAGCTGCACGTCCTCGATATTGAGCGCCGCGAAGGAATCGTTGCGCAGCTTGCCATCGATGTCCGCCAACTGCGGATCCAAGGCCGATCCGCCGAGGTAGGTGGCCACCACGGGAAACTGCTGCATGAAGTACACGACGTACTCGTGCTCGGCCACTGCGAACTGCGCGTTGGCATCCAGCTGGGGCGCGGGAGCGGGCTTGCCGCCACCGCACGCCGTCAGCGCCACACAGGCAAGGGCGCTGGAGAGAGCTCGCCAATTCACGGCTATTTCTTTCCGGGCGTGGCCGAGCCCGCTGCGCTGGACGGGGCCACGGGGCGCGTCTGCTGGAACGAGGGCCGCCGCTCCAGGCGCTCGTACCAGTCCTTGATCAGCGGAAAGCGGCTGCGCCAGGCGCGCTCGGGCATGCGGAAGTCGATGTAGCCGAGCAGGCTTCCGAGCGCCAGGTGCGCGATGTTGATGGGGTCCGCGAGCTCGGCGCTGTTGTCACTGAACCAGTGCAGACCCGACTCGATGCGCTCCCACTGATCGTCGACCCACACCTGCCAGCGGCGCTCCTCGGGGCGCACCGCTGTCTCGTAACGGATCAGGATACAGGCCTCGGTCATGCCCTGAGCGAGCGTGTGATGCGTCATGACCCGCCAACGGTGCGGCGCATCCAGCCGGGGAACGATGCGACCGCCGCCGGCAAGCGCGTCCAGGTACTCACAGATGAGCGTGGAATCGTAGACCGTCGCGCCATCGTCGCACAGCAGTGTCGGGATCTTGCGTAACGGGTTGTAGGTCTGCCCGAAGGTACGGTTGGGCTTTCCCGGGGCAGTGTCGATGACCTCCAGCTCCAGGCGATCCGACAGACCGAGCTCGATCGCCGCCGCGCGCACCTTGCGGGCAAACGGCGACGCCGGCGAATAGAACAGCTTCATGGCTTGACCTCGCGCCCCGACGAAGGCGCGAATTGTCGCAGCAAACGTGCGCCAGCGCCTAGCTGGTCGGCTGGATCAAGGCGGGGTCGTCGTACTTGAGGACGTTGACGCGCGGGCTCACGGGGTGACTACGCATGCGCGCCGAGGGATACGTATTCAGCAGCGTGCGAGCTTCGTCCGGGACCGCGGTCAGCCAACTCTCATAACTGTCCCGCGCGAGGATAGCCGGCATGCGCCGGCCCACATTGTCGATCTCCGCCATGAGGCCATTGGCGGGAACCATCACCAGCGCGCAGCTCTCGATGACATCGTCGTCCAGCGTTACTGCGCGGGCCCACACGGCTGCGAGCCCAAACACGGCGCGATCGACCAGACTCACGAAGAAAGGCCGGCGGAAGCCCTGGGGTGCCCGCTGCCACACGTAAAATCCTGCAACCGGAACGATGCAGCGCTGGCCGTGCAGCCAGGCTTTGCCGAAATCCCTGGAGCTTTGCAGGACCGAACTGTTGATGCGCGCCGAGCCCAGGCGAGTGACCGCGCCCTTCACCGGCGCGGGCACGAATCCCCAACGCATCATTACGGCCTCGGACTGACCCTCGTGCATGCGAACGATCGGCACGCTCTGGGCGGGAGCGACGTTGAAACGCGCAGCGAACGTCCACCAGCGATGCACGGCAGGGACTTCCGCCTCTGCCTGCGCCTGCTCCGGAATGACGAGCCGTTCATACATGGCATATGCGAGCGTACGACGTCGGGGCGACCGCGGATATGTCCCCAGGGAGAGACAGCACTGGGCACGCCACCGCGCCTGCAGCTACCTGGCGAAGATCATCGACTCGTCGGCGAATGCCTTGAGCTCGAGCGCGTTGCCGGAAGGGTCGAGGAAGAAGCAGGTGGCCTGCTCGCCCGGCTGCCCCACGAAACGCATCTGCGGCTCGATGATGAACGCCGTGCCGGCGGCCTTGAGCTTGGCGGTGACGCGCTGCCAATCCGGGATGCTCAGGATCAGCCCGAAGTGCCGCACCGGCACGTTCTCTCCGTCCACCTCGCTCACTCCCACCGCTCCGTGCTCGTGGCACAAGTGGGCGACGATCTGGTGTCCATGGAAATCGAAATCCACCCATTGCGGCGAGGAGCGCCCTTCCGGGCACCCGAGCAACCCCCCGTAGAAGCGGCGGGCTTCCTCGAGATCACGCACGGGAAAGGCGAGATGGAACCGCGGTCGGCTCATGGGCATTGTCCTCAGCTGAGAGCGTCCCAGGTCTGCTCCATCCGGCGGCGCAGAGCGGCATCGGGCAGGCGGCCGCGACCGCCTGCAAGGTTGTCCTCGAGGTGCGCCACCTGTGTCGTGCCCGGAACCGCGCACGTCACGGCCGGGTGCGAAAGCGCATATTTCAACATCACCTGAGCCCAGCTCGTGGCATCGATCTCGGCCGCCCAGTCCGGCAGAGGATGGGCGCTTGCCTTGCGCAGCAGGTTCGCACGTCCGAAGGGGATATTCAGCATCACGGCGATGCCCTTCTCCAGCGCCAGGGGCAGGATGTCATTGGCCGCCGCCCGGTTGCCGATCGAATAGTCGATCTGGATGAAGTCCACGGGATAGGTTCTCATCGCCGTCAGCATCGCGGCGTGCTGGCCAGCGAACGAGGTCGTCATGCCGACGTAGCGGATCCGGCCTGCGTGCTTCAGCTGCTGCAGCACCGGGATCATGGCATCCGTGAAGGCCAGGTTGTGGACGTGCAGCAGATCGATCCTGGGGGTCTGCAGATGCCGGAAGGATGTCTCGATCTGGGCCTTGCCCTCCTCGACGCCGCCCCCCCGCACCCACACCTTCGTGGACAGGAACAGCCGGTCGCGCAAGTGCAGATCCGTCATGTCCTTGCCGATCACCTCCTCCGATTGGCCGTAGATCGCAGCGGTATCGACGACGGAGCCTCCCAATTCCGTCAACTTCTGCAGCACCGCCCGGCGTGCCGCCAGCTCATCGGGTGAAGCAGCCGTGAAGTTGTTCGTCCCGACGCCGACCACCGGGAGCATCTCCCTGGTCGAGGGAATCGGCTTGCGGATAAGGGGCAGGGAGGCTGCATCAGGAGAGTTCGCCGCCCCTCCCAATGCCCATGCCGCGCCGACGGCGGCTCCCGCCGCAATAGCGGCACGACGTGACAGCCTGGGAGAGGGATAGCGGGGAGAGCTCACCGGGTGATCTCCATTTGACTTTGGCACCGTGGGCTGGCCGGCCGAGGGGACCTGGCGGCCAGCTTCAGGGCCGTCAGGGTAGCCGGTTGAGCCTGTCCCCAGCGGAAAAAGTGGCTTTACCGCCCGGTACGTGGTGCACAATTCGCACCCGATTCGCAGCAAAAGAGGTGAGCATGAGTTCCGGGCGGGCGCCCCTGCGCAAGAGCAGCAGGGGGGTGAAGCGCGGCACAACGATTCACGATGTGGCCAAGCGGGCCGGGGTATCGCCCATGACGGTGTCACGCGTCGTGAACGGCGAGCCGAACGTGCGGGAAGCGACGCGCGCGGCAGTCCTCGCCGCAGTGAAAGATCTCCGCTACGCGCCCAATCCGGCGGCGCGCAGCCTGGCCGGGGCGCAGAGCGCGCGCATCGGTTTGCTCTATAGCAATCCAAGCGCTGCCTACCTCAGCGAGTTCCTGCTGGGCGCCCTCGATGAGGGAAGCCGCAAGAGCGCGCACCTGCTGCTGGAGAAGTGTGAGGTGAGCTCACCTGCCGCGGAACGCGCCGCGGTGCGCCGCCTCATCGACGGCTCGGTGGCCGGCGTCATTCTGCCGCCGCCCGTATGCGAGTCGCACGTCATCCTGACCGAGCTGAAGAAGGCGGAAATCCCCACCGTCGCCGTTGCTACCGGTCGCTTCCGCGCCGACGCTTCCTGCGTGCGGATCAACGACTTCAAGGCGGCCTACGAGATGACGCGCTACCTGCTGTCCATGGGGCATCGCCGCATCGGTTTCATCAAGGGACATCCCAACCAGACGGCGAGCGGCGAGCGCTGGCTGGGATTCGAGACGGCCTTGCGCGAGGCAGACTGCAAGCCGCACGCACCCATCATGGAGCAGGGATTCTTCAGCTACCGCTCCGGGCTCGACGCGGCGGAAAAGCTGATTGCCACCGCGCCACGGCCCACCGCCATTTTCGCCAGCAACGACGACATGGCCGCAGCCGTAGTTTCAGTAGCCCACCGCCGCGGGCTCGACGTTCCGCGCGATCTGTCCGTGGTTGGATTCGATGACAGCGCCATCGCCACCACCGTATGGCCCGAGCTGACGACCATCCGCCAGCCCATTGCCTCGATGGCCGAGGCCGCGCTCGATCTGCTGATCCTGGACATTCGACGGCGGCGCGACGGGGAGTCGAGCAGCCCGGTCGATCACCTCGTTGCTCACGAGCTCATCGTGCGCGAGTCCGCCACCGCGCCGCGCGCCACGCAGGAACCTTGACGAGGTTGCCGGATTCTACTCTCCAATGAAGCTCCATCCTCTTCTGCTGGTCGCCATCATCTCCAGCGCGGCGGCCATTCCCGCAGACGAGCTGCATCACCGTGTGAAGATCGAGGGCGCCGGCCCGAAAACCGTGGTTCTCGAGGCTGGCGTGGGCGACACTCTGGAGGTCTGGAAGGGCATCCAGCCCGAGATCGCCGCGCATTGTGCCCGCACCGTTTCCTACAACCGTGCGGGATATGACGGGAGCGACCCGGCGCTCGGACCGCGCGATGCGGCCACGATCGTCGGCGAACTGCGAGCGGAGCTGCGGCGGCGCAACCTCCTGCCGCCCTACGTCCTGGTCGGCCATTCGCTCGGCGGCCTGTACATGCAGTACTTCGCACGTAACTTTCCCGATGAGGTTGCCGGCCTGGTGCTGATAGATTCCACTCACTGGAACCAGGGGTTGCATGTGGACACTTCGGCAAACACGCCTTACGCCGGACGCACCGCCGTCACCCTCTTCATACCCCTGATCATGCGGCGCGAGCTCAACGACAGCGCCGCCGCCGGCCAGCAGGTGCACACCAGTCCGGCCTCGCCCTCGATTCCGACGATCGTCCTGTCGAGCACTCTGCCCCCGCGGGGAGAAACACCGCCCGCACGCGCGAATGAGGCACGCATGCAGGATGAGATTGCGGCCGACTTCCCCAACTCGCAACACCTGCGGGTCGAGGACAGCGGCCATTACATTCAGCGCGACCGTCCGCAAGTGGTCGTTCATGCCATTCGCGAGCTGGCAGGCTGCACCCCGACGCCCGGGATGGAAGGTGCATACAAGCGACCCCACGTCGACCCGACTATCGCCCGTGGGGACCACTAGGAACGAGCCCCCACGCTTGCGTTCACGTCCGTCCTCGCTCCTCTGCTTGAGCCTGCTGGCGGCCTGCGCGCTTTCCCGGGCACAGACGCAGCCATCCACGGCACTGCCTTCACCCGGCGGGCCCAGCGTCCCCATCGTTCCGGCTGTGCCCACGCAGGGCAAGGCGCCGCCCACTGTCCGCGTGGCGCCGGCTGACTTCCCGAAATTCGACGCCAACACCTCGCTGCTGATCGTCGCCCCCCATCCCGATGATGAGACCTTGTGCTGCGCCGGAGTCATCCAGCGTGTGAGCGGGGCTGGCGGCAAAGTGGCCGTCGTGTGGATCACCAGCGGCGATGCTTCGGAGATGGACCTGCTGGTCGTCGAGAAAAGCCTGTTCCGCAAGCCGCAGAAGCTGCGCGATCTGGGCGCACGACGCATGCAGGAAGCGCGCGCTGCCGCGGATCTGCTGGGTATTCCACCGGTCGGGCAGATCTTCCTGGGTTATCCCGATCGCGGCATCCTGTCGCTGCTCACGGATCACTACGTCACGCCGCTCTACTCGAAGTTCAACGGCTCCAGTGTGGTTCCTTACGACGATGCATTGTCGCCGGGGAAGCCGTACACCGGCATGAGTCTCGAGCGGGACTTCGACAGCGTCCTGCAACGCGTGAAGCCGACACTCGTTCTTGCTCCAAGCCCGCGCGACGCGCACCCGGACCACGAAGCAGCAGGAGTTCTCGCCATGCGGGCGATCAGTCAACGCGGTGCACCTACCCAACTGCGCTACTGGATCGTACACGGCGGCCAGACGTGGCCGTTGCCTCGAGGCTACCATCCGACTCGCGAGGCGTATCCGTCACCTCGTGGCAAAGGACTCTCCGCAGGGGCCTTCGAGCTGACTCCACAGGAGGAGGAGCGCAAGCTGCAGGCGTTGCAGTGCTATCGGACCCAGATGCGGGTCATGTCATCGTACCTGCTCGCCTACGTGCGCAAGAGCGAGCTCTACTCCGACATGCCCATGCCACCGCCCGGGCCGAGCGAGGAGGTGCCGCCGCCCGCGGACGCCGCCGCGAGGGCTCCCGTTGCGCCCGCTCCGGCCGCAGCAACGAAGTGAAGGCGCTTACGGCACTCGCGGACGCCGCCACCTGTCGAGCCAGCGATCGAGCGCGCCCGCGATGCGTTCCCGCAGACGATGCAGCCGGGCGCGCCTGGACCAGTGCCGCCAACTGAGCTCCTCGGACTGCCGGCAATCGTTCTCGAACACCTCCGCCGCGTCATCCGCAAACCCGCTGTCCACGATCTCCTGGTTGGCCTCGAGATTCCACTTGAAGCTCCAGCGGTCGAGATTGCTCGAGCCGACTGACACCCAGTCGTCGCAGATTGTCATCTTTCCATGCAGCACGCGCGGCTGATATTCGAAGATCCGCACCCGGCTGCGCAGCAGTTTCCCGTAGAAGCGCCGCGCCGCATCCCGCACCCAGGGATGGTCGGTGCGCGGACCCGGTACCAACAGCCTGACATCGACACCTCTGCGTGCAGTCCGACGCAACGCCTTGCGGAAGCGCCGCGAAGGCACGAAGTAGGCGCTCATGACCCACGCGCGCTTGCGAGCGTTGGCGATGCGCTGGACCACCTCTCTCGCCAACACCGAACCTGCCGCGGCCTCACTGAGCACCACACGCCCGGCAGCGCCGCCGGCGGTCTCCTCTTCCGCCGCAGGCGGGTCCGGTACATTCAGCGATCCGCCGCAGCGTTGCCACGTGCGCGCAAAAGCGCGCTGCCAGTCGATCATCACCGGACCGGCGATCTCGACCATCTGGTCGCGCCACGGCGGCCCTTTGCCCCGCAGTCCGGCGAATGCGTCCGTCAGGCCGGCGCCTCCCACAAAGGCCTGCCGCCCATCGATCAGCAGCAGCTTGCGGTGATCACGCAGAAAATTGCGCAGCTTCTTGTGCCAGCTCAGCACGTTGTAAAAGCGCAGCTCGACGCCGGCACCGCTCAGTCGGGCCCGATCGGCGCTCGCCAGGCCCAGAGAGCCGAAAGCATCGAGCGCCACACAGACCCTCACGCCCCGTCCTGCGGCCCCGGCGAGTGCCGCTACGAACCTGTCGGTGAGATCACCGGACTCGACGAGGTACATCTCCAGCAGGACATACTCGCAGGCACAGTCGATCGCCTCGAGCATGCGCGTAAAGAATTCCTCGCTGACGGCAATGAGATGGAAGCGGTTACCTGTCCGCCACGGGCCGCCATCGGCGAAGTCCTGGGAAGTTCTGCGGCGCTTCAACATGCCGCAACGATGACCGAAGCGTGCCGCGCGAGTCCATAGACACGTGATGAAGTAGGATGGGAGCGTGAGAGGGACGGCGTGTGTCGAAAACGGGGCTCGGCTCGAGCGGACGCCAGGTGGCCGCTTGATATGGCTCATGATGCTCATTGCGCTGCTGCTGGCCGGCGTGCCCGCCAGCGCGCTCGCGGATCCTGCCGCGAGCCTCATGGCTGCCAGGCATCGTGGCTGCGCGGACAAGCCGGGAGTCGCTGCGCCACTGCGCCGGGAGAGGCAGCTCGACAAGGTGGCGCAACTGCTGGCGGACGGCAAGACACTGCGCGAAGCGACGGCAGACTATCGCCTCCAGGCGGTCGCGACTCTCAAAATCCCGGATGCCTCGCAGGACTCGATCATCGAGCGTGCCGCGAGCCGACAGGTGTGCGCGGAGCTCACCGATCCTCAGTACACGGAGATCGGCACCTACCGGCGCGGTACGGTCGTGTGGGCTGTGCTCGCTCTGCCGCTGACACCGCCCAAACCACGCGATGCGGCGACCGTCAGCCATCGCGTGCTGGAGCTCACCAACAGGGCCAGATCGCAGGGCCGCCAGTGCGGCCGTGAGGCCTTCGGCGCCGCGCCACCTTTGAAGCTCTCCGCACTGCTGTCGCGCGTCGCCCTGGAACATTCCAAGGACATGGCCGAGCACGACCTGTTCGATCACACCGGGAGCGATGGACGATCCCCGGGGGATCGCATGACGCGTGCCGGGTACAAGTGGCGCATCGCGGGCGAGAACATTGCCGGCGGCGAGACGACGGCGGAGGCGGTCGTCGAAGGCTGGCTGAACAGCCCGCATCACTGCGAGAACATCATGGGGCCGCGATTCACGGAAATGGGTGTCGCCTACTACTACGATCCCCACAGTGCCGATGGCATCTACTGGACGCAGGTGTTCGGGACTCCGGCGAAGTGAGGCGCGCCAGGCGGGCGCAGCGAAGAGCTTCGGGCGAAGCGGCCGCTTCGCCGGCCGGCTCAGCCTCGCTGGCCGCCCCAGCCCCGGCGGCCGGCTCAGCCCCGCCGGTCGCCGCGCCAAGCCTCAACCCCAGCGGGATGCTTCCGCCCCTGGCACGAAGGCCTCCTGCGGCCTGCCGCTGCGGCTGAGCGCCAAAGCCGACTTCACCGCCGGCCGCGCGCGCACCCGCTCCAGGAATTCCAGGGTGCGCGGCGTGTTGACCCCGTTCAGCACGTCCGGAGCCAGCGCGGGCGCGCCGTTCAGCAGCGAGAACGCGTCGATGTCGGCTATCGAATACTCAGCTCCCGCCAACCACGCCGACCCGGCAAGCGTGGACTCGATGCGCTGCATCGAGTGACGGAGCCGCTCCCGCACCGCTGCCAGCGCCGGCTCAGTGTAGGTTCCGTCGGTAACGGCGGCCCACGCTTGACGTCGCTCGAGCGGCTCGATGCTCTCCAACCGCGCAGCCAGCGCTGCCGGCGGCATCTTGCGCAGCACGGGTGCCAGATACGTGGCGCACCCCAAGGCACTCACCGCGCTGCCCACCGCTGTCAACACCTGCCCCCAGGCGCGCTCTCGATACTGCTCATAGGCAGCACCGGGACACAAATTCACTCCCGGCAAAACGTCGTTGATGTACTCCAGCATGAAAAAGCTGCTGCTGATGATGGCACCATCGTGCACGAGGATCGGACCCTCGCGCTCGAGCTGCAGCGCGCTTTCGGTGTTGCCCGGCCAGCCGGGCGCGAACTGCTCGAACGCCGTCGGATCGAACCACCGGCTGCTGAACGCCGCGCGCTTCTCGTGCAGAGCGATGAGCGGCTTGAGGAAGTAGGTGTTGGGCTCCCAGTGATACAGCTCCAGCATGTGCTCAGCTCCGCTCGAGCAGCTTGACCCGCTCACCCATCTGCGTGCGCGCCTTCGCCCAGGTGGCTCGCGCTGCCGGCCGTTCGTAGATCTTCCGCAACCATTCCATGATGTGCGGCGTGCGGGCGTCGTTGCAGCGCTCCGGTTGGGATAGAGGCAACGCGTAGCCGAGGTTGAAACCGTTGATGTCCCCCAGCGAGTAGCTATCGCCGGCAATCCAGCGATGCGCCGTCAGATGCCGCTCGAGCACGTCGATGGAGAACAGCACTCGCCGCCGCGACTCCTGCAGCTCCGCCGCGGTGAACTCATTGAACATCGCCTTACGCCAGGCAATCCGGCGGGACTCCAGCGGGATGCGCTCGATGGCTGCGTGCAACTCGCGCGGATCACGCTGCTGCACTGCCGGACCGACGAACACACTCCACCCGATCATGCTCAGCGAGGGGGCAAAATAGGCATCGAAGTAACGCATCCACCAACGCATGCGCCAGCGCTCGAGCGCACTGCTCGGCCGGAGCGAGGGGCCCTCGAACTGCGCATCGATGTACTCCATCATCGGTGTCGACTCGGTGAGCACCCGCTCGCCGTGCACCAGCGTGGGAATCGTCCCGTCGGGGTTGATCTGCAGATACTCCGGCCGGTGCTGGTCGAACCTGAGCAGGTCCACGTAGTGGCTGTCGTACGGCACGCCCTTCTCCGCGAGCGCCAGCATCGGCTTGCCTGAGTTGGCGTTGGGCTCCCAGTGGTACAGCGTCAGCATGATCTCTCCGGCCCGGGCGGTGCACCCCGGCAAGCTCGTACTGTGCTCCAGATCCGGTACACAAACTCGACGGAACGCGAAATTGAGCGCGACAGCGAGGGAACGCCCCCACGCACACTCCATGCCACTCCCCGCGGTGGCAAGCGCCGCTCGCGATCCCGTATGCTCGGATACCTGGCAGGGTTGGAGCGGCAGCCAATGTCCACGACCGAAGTGCTGACGGGACCGGGGTTCCTGGCTCGCGAGCGCACCATCGCCCGGCCGGGTTTCAGCCGCTGGCTGGTACCGCCTTGTGCCCTGGCCATCCACCTGTGCATCGGCATGGCCTATGGCTTCTCGGTGTTCACCTTCCCACTGACCAACGCGATCGGCATCACCACGCACGTGCAGTGCGCCGCGGATGTCGGCCTGATCGGCCGGCTGTTCACGACCACCTGTGACTGGCAGGTCGAGGATCTGCAGGTGATGCCGATCCTGTTCTTCATTTTCCTCGGCTCTTCGGCGGCGCTGTGGGGTGCCTGGGCGGAGCGTTCCGGGCCGCGCAAGACGGGCCTGGTGGCCGCCGCCTGCTGGTGTGGCGGGCTGCTGCTGGGCGCCATCGGCGTCATCTCGCATCAGCTGTGGCTGTTGTGGCTCGGCACCGGTGCGATCGGCGGCATCGGTCTCGGACTCGGCTACATCTCCCCCGTCTCCACGCTCATCAAGTGGTTTCCCGACCGCCGCGGCATGGCTACGGGTATGGCCATCATGGGCTTCGGCGGCGGGGCGATGATCGGCTCCCCGCTGGCCGACCGGCTCATGAAGCACTACGCGACGGCGCACTCGGTCGGCGTGTGGGAGACCTTCGTGGCGCTCGCGGCCATCTACCTGGTGTTCATGGTCAGTGGCGCGCTCGGATACCGGCTGCCGCCGGATGGCTGGAAACCGGCCAACTGGAATCCCCCGCCCGCGGCGGCCGGCTCGTTCGTAACCGCCAACAACGTCCATCTGAACGTCGCCTCGCGCACGCCGCAGTTCTGGCTGACGTGGGCCGTGCTGTGCCTGAATGTCACCGCCGGAATCGGCATCCTGGGGCTCGCCTCCCCGCTGCTCCAGGAAGTCTTCGGCGGCAAGCTGATCGGTCTCAACGCGACCTTCGATCAGCTCACCCCGGCACAGAAAGCCCAGATCGCCACGCTCGGTGCGGGCTTTGCCGGCCTGCTCTCGCTGTTCAACATCCTCGGGCGCATCTTCTGGGCGTCGTTTTCAGACCGGATCGGGCGCAAGGCGACCTACTACACGTTCTTCGTGTTGGGTACGGTGCTGTACAGCTCGATCCCGTGGGCGGCTGCCACCGGCAATCTGGCGCTGTTCGTCGGCTTCTTCTGCATCAACATCTCGATGTACGGCGGCGGCTTCTCCACCGTGCCGGCGTACCTGGCGGACATGTTCGGCACGGCATTCGTTGGCGGCATTCATGGCCGCCTGCTGACGGCGTGGGCCGCCGCGGGCGTCGCCGGGCCGGTCCTGGTGAACTACATTCGCGCGTACGAAGTCGCGCACGGCGTCGCCAAAGCAGATGCCTACACGATGACCGTTCACATCATGGCCGTGCTGCTGGTGATCGGCTTTATCTGCAACCTGCTGGTCAAGCGTGTGGACGACAAGCACCACATGACCGACGCACAAATCGCAAAAGGCGCCTGAGGAGATACGCATGTCGACCGCTCATGTTCAAAGCGCGCCACGCACCAGCAAGGTGAAGCTCGCCGTCTTCTGGCTGTACGTATTGATTCCGCTCGCATGGGGTGTGATCAATACGATC
>CAZLYG010000045.1:0-16875 GCA_964563075.1 uncultured Steroidobacteraceae bacterium
ACGGAAGAACACGCGACCCAGCCGGCGAGCAGCGTAACCTGCAACAACCGGCGCCTCGTCGGACCTGTGACCATGGCGACTGCTCCTCAATGCACACACCCGTGCCAAGGGATGTCTGCAGGGAGCTGTAGCCGGGGACGGCGTGGCGTTCGGGCGCAGCCGCAACCGGCATCGCCCGCCGCGACACCCATTCTTTGCGCGTGAGGCCGGTCTCCGGGCTCTCGAGCTGTCCGCGGCTGCGTCCTTTAAGGGGATACATGCCTGGACGGCGGATCGCCTTCCCACGCCGCTTCGGGCGCAGTGGCCTTTGATCCGCCTGATCTCGATTACCGTTGCGGGGGCAGCGCCGGATTCGGACGAATCCTCACCGGTCTTCCCGTTAACTCCTGGGCGCGACTGACGTTTGTCGGGCTGCGCTCACGAGCACCTCACGCGGAGCGAAGCCTGAGGTGTCGCGTGACTTCCGTCAAGTGAGACGCGGGCGGTCAGGTATCATCGGGCCGCTCGATCTGGCATGGGACACTCCTATCAGTCGCCTCCCTCCATCGGCGGAAATTGCAGGGTATGCGGGCGTTGCGCCGTTCGCGCTGTGTCTGCTGGGGGTCGGCCTGCTGCCCGACTATGCGCAACGCGAGCTGGCGCAGCGGATCGCCATTGCTTACGGGGCCGCCGTACTGACCTTCGTTGGCGGGGTGCACTGGGGACTCGCGCTGGCGGGCCGGATGCCCTGGCGGCCGGTGCGCATCCTCGGTGCCGTCGTTCCGGCGCTGGTTGCGGCTACGGCCGCCGTCCTCGGCGGCCAGAGGGGACTGGCACTGCTCGTCGTGGGGCTGGGGGCCTTTTGGCTGTACGAACACCGCAAGGTCGGCCAGGAACTGCCGGATGACTACGTGAGCCTGCGGCGCAATCTGAGCCTGGTCGCCTGCATTCTGCTCGCCCTCACTCTCATGCTTTCCGACACGGCCGGGCTGACCTGAGTCAATCGATGGGCAGATCGAACATCAGCTCCCGGACGTACCGCACCGGCGCCGAGCCGAACGACAGGACGGTGTCGTTGTAACGCTTCAGAGTGAAGGCGCTCCTCCAGCGTTGCCGGGCTTCCTCGCGCAGCGCAAGGTGCTCCTGGACACCGACGAAGTAAGTCGGCAACTGGGTCGAGGTCAGCTGCGCCCGCACCCACTTGCCGGCCGCTTCGCGCTCCTCCTGAAAGGTGTCGTGCATCATCAGGCGCATGGCGGCGTCGCGCGACATGCCCTCGACGTGCACCGCCTGGTCGAGGATGGCGTTGGCAATGCTGCGCAGATACCACTTGAGCTGGATCAGCTGCATCAGCGGGTCGTGCTCGCGGAACCCCTGCTCGACCATCAGTCTCTCCGCGTACACGGCCCAGCCCTCGATGAATGTGCCTGAGGCGAGCACGGCGCGCAGCGGTGAGTTGTACCGGTTGGCATGCATGAGCTGGACGTAGTGCCCCGGCATGCCCTCATGGAACGTCAGATCGTCGATCGAGCGCGTGTTGTACTCGCGCAGAAACGAGCTCGTCTGCGCGTCGCTCCAGTCCGAGGGGATCGGCGACACGGCAAAGAAGGTCTTTTGTCCGTGGTCCAGCGGACCCGGCGAATCACAGTACGCGAGCGCTACACCGCGCTGAAATTCCGGCATCGGGATGATTGCGATGGGGTCGTCATAGAGGGTGACGAAGTCCCGGGCCTGAACGAACCGGCGGGCTTCACCGAAAGCATCGCGTACCGTATCGAACACGGCGCCGCGCGCCGGGCGGTCCATGTACGCGAGCTCCAGAGCCGCGCCGATCGCGGTCTGCTGCTGATCGGGGCTGGGCGACTCAGGAAGGGCCGGCGCGCCGGGACGGCCGCTGAGCACCGTGCGCGCGATCGCATACATCTGTGCGCGCGCCGCAACGAGCTCGGACTGCGCACGTGCCCGAATGTCCTGTCGTGAGAGCGTCGAGACGAGCGCAAACCGCAGCTTTGCGTCGTAGAGGTCGGGTCCCAGCCGGAAATCTCCCCGGGCGGAGGGGAGGAGCCGCTTCTCCAGCCACAGCTGATGTTGAGCGATCGCCGTGCGCGCGCGGGCGATCACAGTTTTGAGCTGCGCCTGATCGGCTTCCGGAAGAATGCCGAGCTGCGGCACCACGAGGTGCTCGATGAGATCGAGCACCCCTGTGTTCTGTTTGATCGCAGTCTCGGCATGGATGCGCGGGACACGCTCCGGATCGAGAGCCGCGCGCACCTGTTCCAGGAACCGCGGCAGCTCGCTCAGGCGAGCGCCGACATTGCGCAGCCGGTCGGCAAGGGGAGCGAAATCGCGCGCCATCAACAGGTATACGCTGTTGCCGGCAAGGTCCGTGTAGAGCAGCGGGTTCCAGCGCCATTCCTGCAGCTGCTCGGTGCGCCAGGTCTGATACTCGAGCTCGTTGATCAGCAGCTGCGCATCGACCTGATGTGCGCGTGACAACGTGCTCCGGTCCAGGCCTCTGACCTGCGAGAGCAGCTCGCGCGCGAGCATCGTCCGCCGCTCGTTGCCGGCGGCGCTGATGTCATCGAGCATGCCGTCATAGCGATGCTCGCCGAGCGCCGTGGCCGCGACAGGCGTGAGCGCCAGCATGTCATGCAGGTAGCGGTTTGCAATTTCGTCGAAGCTCATGTCGGCGGCGCTCGGTTGGGCTGGCGACGGCGGTGGCGGCGGTTTGACCGTGCAGCCGGCCATGCCCGCGGTGAGCTCCAGGAACACCCAGAGCGCGAGCAGGTACAAGGCGGCACGGCGCTTGCTTGGAAGCCTCATGCTTGACTGCCCCCCGTGCAGGCCGGTGGCCTGCAGCCGTTAGATGATGACCAAGAGCGGGCTCTATGGGAAGCGAAGCGCGGCCCCACACCGAGCTCTCCGGGCGGGGAACTCCCCATACGATGCCTGAGAGCGGCAGCACCGGCGCAGCCGACTTCAGACTGCTTGCGGACGCGCTGCCGCACCTGGTGTGGGTCTGCCGCCCTGACGGTGTCCTCGACTACCTGAACCGCCGCGGCAGCGAATTCTTCGGCTCTGTGCTCGATGCCGAGCACGGCCCCTTCCTGTGCGGGGCCGCTACGCATCCGGACGACGAGGAGCGGGCGCGGTCAGCCTGGCACCACGCGACCCGCACCGGCGACGGGTTGAGTTTCGAGACCCGCCTGCGTCGCTACGACGGGGCATACCGGTGGCACCTCACACGCGCACAGCCTATAAGGGATGCGAAAGGAAACGTCGCCGGGTGGATGGGCACATCCACGAACATCCACGACGCCAAGGAAGCCAACGATCGCGGCGCATTTCTCCTTGCGCTCTCGACGGAGCTTGCTCCAATGGGCAACCCACAGGAGTTGCTCTGCGCCGCGATGTTACGGTTGCGCGAGCGGCTGGGCGCGGAGCTGGTGACGCTGGTCGAGCTCGATGAGCCCCAAGGTGAAGCAGTCATGCTGCGCCAGCGTGCGAACGATGCATCGCAGATCGAGGTGGCGAGCCTGCCCTTGCGGCCATTCGAGGACCTGACGGCGCGTGCGCGCCAGGGACAAATGACAGTCATGACGGACGTGCGCGGTCAGAGCCGCGCGTCGTTCCTTTACGATCGCTGGTTCGGACTGGAGGGTGTGGGGGCTGTCGTTTCCGCTCCACTGTTGCAGGGCGGGTCGCTGGTTGCTCTCCTGTCGGTGGTCGAAGCGCAGCCGCGGACCTGGAGCGACTCTGAGATCACGCTCGTGCAGCGCGTCGCGGACATTGTCTGGCCCGCTTTCGAGAAAGCCCGTTCAGACCGAGCTGTCGAGGAAGCCCTGCGGGAGGTGAATCAGCGCAAGGACGAGTTTCTCGCGATGCTCGGCCACGAGCTCAGAAACCCGCTGGCGCCGATCACCAGCGCCGTACAGATTCTGCGCATCCACGCCGCCAGCCACCCGGAAATCGAATGGGCGCGAGCGGTGATCGATCGGCAGACGCGTCACCTGGCTCGGCTGGTCGATGACCTGCTCGATGTTTCGAGGATCGTACGCGGACAGATCGTTCTGCATCGCGAGGAGATCGACCTCGCGGAAATCGTCACGCACGGTGTCGAGACCAGTCGCCCGCTCATAGAAGCGCGCAAGCATCAGCTACACGTGCAGCTGCCGCGCACTAAAGTGACCCTATCAGGCGATCTCACGCGGTTGGCGCAGGTGCTGGCCAATCTTCTCAACAATGCAGCGAAATACACTGACGAGGGCGGGGAGATCTGGCTGAGCGCAGACCGAGAGGACAACCGGGCCGTTCTGCGTGTTCGTGACACGGGTGCAGGCATCGCTGCCACGTTGCTGCCACGCGTGTTCGAGCTGTTTGCGCAGGCGGAGCGAACGCTGGACAGGTCTCAAGGCGGATTGGGGATTGGCCTCACGTTGGTCAAGCTTCTCGTGGAAATGCACGGGGGTTCGGTCGAGGCCAGGAGCGAAGGTCTGGGCCGCGGGGCGGAGTTCATCGTGCGGCTGCCGACGATCGAGGCACAAACGGCGACGGCGGGGCCCGCCGCAGGTCCGCGGGGGACTCCCGCGAAATCCCCTGCGGAAGCCGCCGAATCCGCGCCCGTGGCGGCCCCCTCGCCGCCGCGTGATCCGGGCGCCTTGCGCATTCTGATCGTCGACGACAACGTCGATGCCGCCGACAGTACTGCCATGTTGCTGAGCCTGGACGGCTACGAGACACACAGTGTCCACAGTGCCCACGCGGCACTGGAGGCCGCCCCTTCGATCAGGCCCGATGTGGTGCTGCTGGACATCGGCCTGCCTGAGATGGACGGCTATGAGGTGGCTCGCCGGCTGCGCAGCCTGCCCGCCGGAGAGCACAGCCTCATCGTTGCGCTGACCGGCTACGGCCAGCCGGCCGATCGCGAGCGCGCGACGCTGGCCGGGTTCGATGAGTTTCTGGTCAAACCGGTCGAGCCGGTGGTCCTGAACCGGCTGCTGAAGTCGCTTCCCATGCATTGATCACCGGGGCACTGCTAAGCTCGCCCCCGAATGTCAAAGCCCCTTGCCGCCCTGCGCTACCGGGACTACACGGTGTATGCAGCGGCGCGTTTCTTCGCAACCTTGTGCTGGATGATGCTGGATGTCGCGGTGGGCTGGCAGGTCTACGCGCTCACGCACAATCCGCTGGATCTGGGATTCGTCGGCCTCGCCCAGTTCTTGCCCTTTGTGCTGCTCGTCTTGCCCGCCGGGCACGTCGCCGATCGTGCCGACCGGCGTCTCGTTCTCCTGGCGGCTTACTTCGTGGCGGCCGCCGCGGTGGGCGTTCTCGTGTGGTTCACGCTTTCCGGCGCTCATGCCGTGTGGCCCGTGTTCTGTGCGATGGCGCTCTCTGGAGCCGCGCGCGCGTTCTGGATGCCGACCTCGCAGGCCATGACACCCAATCTGGTGCCGCCCGAGGCCTTTCAGAACGCCGTAGCCATGAATTCCATGCTGCTGCAGATCGGCGTGATCGCCGGGCCGTCCCTCGGCGGCCTGCTGTATCTGCTCGGGCCGGCCGTTGTCTATGGGACCACCCTGGTGCTGCTGCTGCTCATTCTGCTGCTGATCTCCCTGATCCGGCCTTTCCGGGCCGCGGCTGCGGCGAAGGCCTTCAGCTTCGCAGACCTGCTCGAGGGCCTTCGCTTCGTCCTGCACAAGCGCGCCGTCCTCGGAGCGATCTCTCTCGACCTGTTCGCCGTGCTGTTCGGTGGCGCAACCGCTCTTCTGCCCGTTTACGCGAGCGATGTATTGCATATCGGCCCGGCGGGGTTGGGTATCCTGCGAACGGCTCCTGGCGTCGGCGCCGCGCTGACGGCCGTGTTTCTCGCTTTCAATCCGATCGAGCGTCGCGCAGGGAGGTGGATGTTCGGCGGCGTCGCCGCGTTCGGGGCGGCAACGGTCGTTTTCGGAGTGTCCCGCGCGTTCTGGCTGTCACTGCCGGCACTCGCGGTGCTGGGCGCCGGCGATATGCTGAGCGTCTACATTCGTCATGTGCTGGTGCAGCTGCAGACCCCGGACGAAATCCGCGGCCGCGTAAGTGCTGTGAATTCGATGTTCATAGGCGCATCGAACGAGCTCGGCGAATTCGAATCCGGGGTGACGGCGCGATGGTTCGGTCCTGTACCCGCGGTGATCATCGGCGGAGTGGCCACGCTGCTGGTCGTCGGGGGTTATCTCAAGATGTTTCCGGAGCTGCGGCTGCTGGACAAATTCAAACGCCGCGAGCAGACCTAGATCCGACTCTTACAAATCCAGGCGCAGTTGCGAGCCATGCACCAAAGGGGGCCGGAACAGGTGCGTCGGGCTCGGGATTTCGCGCCCGCCTGAGGAGAGGTTGAGACGCTTGCACGCGATCTTGAACCGATTGCGCAGCAGCTCCGCGATTGGCCCGGTGCCACGCATGCGCGTCCCGAAGTCGGGATCGTTGTCACGGCCACCGCGCATATCGTGGATGCGCGACATTACGTGCGCTGCGCGGTCGGGGAAGTGTTGTGCCAGCCACTCCCGAAACAGGTCCTTGATCTCGTAAGGCAACCGCAGGAGCACGTAAGCCGCCCATCGCGCTCCCGCGACGGAGGCTGCTTCGAGGATTGCTTCCATCTCGTGATCCGTGATTGCAGGCACGATTGGCGCCACCATCACGCCGGTAGGCACGCCCGCGTCGTTCAATTCGCGGACTGCCCGCAACCTGGCCTGCGGAGAGGCGGCTCTTGGCTCCATCACTCGCTTGGTCTCGTTGTCGAGCGTCGTGATGCTGACCGCCACGCTGACCAGATTGTCTTTCGCGAGATCGGTAAGTAGATCCAGGTCGCGCAGAATCAGCGCGCCTTTCGTGATGAGCGACACTGGGTGCCGCGTTCGCGTCAACACCTCGAGGATCGAGCGCGTCACTTTCATCTCGCGCTCGTCGGGTTGATACGGGTCGGTGTTGGCGCCGATCGTGATCGGCTTGCACACGTAGCCTGGGCGTGCCAACTCCTGTTCCAGGACCTTGCCGGCATCGGCCTTGTAGAAAAGTCGGGTCTCGAAATCGAGACCCGACGAGAGCCCCATGTAGGCATGGCTCGGGCGGGCGTAGCAGTTGTGGCTCACGATGCCGTTGGCGATGAAGTCTTCCGTCCCGGTGGTGATGTCGTAGAGCCGCTGGGCTCCCCTGAGTGGCTCGATCGAGACGACACCGAGCTTCGCCTGATTTTTCACGGCCTGTCCCGCGATATCACGCTTGCGCGAAACGGCGGGGTCGACGCTGTGGAAGAAGCGCAGGTGCTCGCGCAGTCCACCGAGCAGACGCAGGACACACTTGTTGACACCCGGGCTGCCGGCCTCGACGACGAAGTTGAAGCCGAGCGCCTGCAGCGACTCGCGGGTCCAGCGGATGATGTCGAGGTCGGTGTTGGAAATGCGCAGGATGCCGCAGCTATAGCTGCCCTCGGCATCGAATATGCCCGCCAGGAAACCGCCGTGCCACGATCTGGAGGGGAGATCTGGCCAGGCAACCACTTCTCGAATCCACTCGACGTTCGACCGGGATTGGGTGCGGATGGCTTCCATGGGCCTTGCCGAGGAGGCGCTGCACGCAAAGCGCGTTGTTTCGACGGTCGCTTGGTTCAGCCAGTTCTGGGCGCGGTTCAGCGCTTCCACATCGGAAAGGGCCCAACGGAATTGGTATATGGGATTCCACTTACCGTTCTCGCGGAATTGCAGATACTCCCTCAGCGTGCCATCGCCGCGGATGACGCCGCACAGATATCCGCTCCGGTAGTCCTCGTTCTGCCAGGGTGGAGGCGCGAAGGCGCCGGTGCCGATGAGCCTGTTGCACGTGGTGAGATGCGGTCTGCGGGTCGCACCGCATCGCGTACCGGTGACAAACTTCCATCCCCTGTCGCTGAGGAAGCGGTGATCGCCGCCCGCCACCAGCTCTGTGCCATCCTCAAGCGTGATGCGGTACGCGCGCTTGATCACGCTCCAGTGCGCGAGGACTTTCGTCTTCACATAACGTCTATATCGGCCTTGCCGCGCCGTTCCGTATATCGCATCTCCCACACGAATTTCCGAGATCGCGCGCGTGGAGCCGTCCGCCATGAGCACGCGTGTGTCAGCCCCGAGGCAATAGACGCATCCATGGCTGCAGCCGCGATAGGGGTTGATGGATTGCTCGAAGGGAATATCCGGCGAATCGTTCGTGGTGATAATGCCGCGCGCTTTGTCCGGCTCGAGCGTCGTGGGGACGCTCTCAGGTTCCGCCTCGGTGTACCAGCCGTCGTACACCGCCTCGAGATTTGAGCGCTCGAAGCGGCCCACGGGATTCGAAGGGGCTCCGCGTCCCTTCAAAGCTTTCGGCCCCAGCGGTTTGCGGCTCATGCGTTACTGTACTTCCATACAGTATGCCCGTAAAGGCTTCTCCGGCGCCCGGGCGCCACTCAGCGGCACCGGCAGAGGCTCAGCTGGGAAGGGATCGAAAAAAAAGGACGGACACGCAACCAGGAGCGGGCGCGAGCGTTTCCTGCAAACGGCGGCGGTTCTTGCCAGCGTCTTCGTACCTGGGCAATGCGGCGATGCAAATCATTACAATGGTCGGTGAATCGAAGGCGCTGTCCGTTCCGCGCCCATCTCCGGGGAACTGCGGCCATCCTCACCGGCCTGAACCAGTATCGCGAATGGCGCAAACTGACAGGCTGTACGTGGACGAGAGCGGCAGGGCGAGCGTCGCGGAAGAGAGCCTTCCCGTCGTCTCCAGGTGCCGACATCGGACCTGGCAGCCGCGCGCCCGCGTTGAATGTCCTGCAACCGCATCGCCGGTAGCAATGGATCCGCGCACATTGAAGCAGGCGCGGTATGTGTGAGTGCCATGACAGAAGCTCTTGCTCCGCCCATAGGTAAAAGGCTCGATGCCCGTTACACGCTCCTTGAACGACTGGGGGCGGGCGGGCAAGGCGAAGTGCGACGCGCGCACGACGAGGTTCGCGGCGTTGATATCGCCCTGAAGATCCTCAGTCCCGCGGTGGCGAGTGATGAGTCCGCGTGGATGGCACTTCAGCGCGAGTACGAGATCACCAGCCGCCTGCATCACCCGTCCATCCTGAAAGTCTTTCCACCGGAACGCTCCGGCGACGTCGTGGCGCTGCCGATGGAGTTGGCATCCGGTGGAGATCTCCGCCGCTTTCGCGGCGCGGGATATCTCGAGATCGTGCCCGTGCTGCTGGAATTGGCGGAAGCGCTGGAGTACGCGCACCAGCGCGGTGTCGTGCATCGCGACCTCAAGCCGGGAAACATCCTGTTTGATTCACGCGGCCGCGTGAAGCTCGCGGACTTCGGCGTGGCGGGAACAGTTGCGATGCCCGATGCTGCCAATGGCGACTCAGCCGCGGCGGACACGCCAGTGCAGGGTATGAAGCTCGGGCTGTCTCCATTCACGGCGAGTCCGGCGCAGCTGCGTGGCGAGCCCCCGGCTCCCGCGGACGACATCTACGGACTCGGCGCGCTGGCGTACGAGTTGCTGTCGGGGTATCCGCCTTACTATCCGCACTTTGACGCCAAGCGAGCGATGGAGGAGCCCGTCCCTGAGCTGGTGCCGACGCGGCAGATTCCGCCTGTGTTGGGTCTCCTCATCACGCGCATGCTCGCCAAGCGAGCTGCGGACCGTCCCCGGTCGATGCGCGAGGTGATCGATGAGCTGGAAGCCTCGCTGAACGACACGTTGGCATTCGATGTCATTGCCGAACAGGAAGCCAACAAGACGATTTTCCTCGACCCGGCGACGATGGGGCAGGAATCCTCCGCGTCGCAGTCTGCTGCGCCCGCTCCCGAGGCTGCCTCGGTCGTGTGGAATGAAGACACTGGAGCCACCTCCATTCTGCCGACGCTGCGGATCGAAATGCTCCCGACTCCGCGTGAGCCGGCGCGGACGATGTCAGCGAAGCGGAGTGCCGCCGAGGCCGCGGCACGACAGGCCGGCGAAAGCAGTCGCACCAGTGAAGAATCAAGACCTGCGGAGGCAGAGGAAGAGCGCGTGGTAGCGCGCGAGGAGTCGCATCGGGCGCCGGACGTGCAGCGCACGGCAGCGCGGGATGAGTCGCATCGGGTGTCGGATGCGCCGCGGACAGCCGCGCAGGATGAGTCGCATCGCGCGTCCGATTCACCTCGCGCGCGAGGCCCGTCGCATCCGCCATCGAGCGCACCTCGTGCGATCGCGCGTGACGACTCGCATCGGGCGCCGCCACGCACAGCGCCACCGCTGGGATCTCAGCCCCTCCTTGACGCATTGCGCCCGTCGAGGCGCGTCGACGCGAGAACGACGGCACCACCACCGCCGGCGCCGCCAGCGCCGCCGGTGTCACGAAGTCCATCACCAGCCGTTCACGTCGAGCCAGTGGCCAGGCGCTCTGCGTTCGATGACCTGCAACTCGACTATGTGCCGCGCGTTACGAAGCTCCAACCCATACGCCCGAAGCGTTGGCCGTGGGTCGCGCTGCTTTTGATCGCGGGCGTCTCGGGTGCCGCTTATTACTGGGGACCGCAGTACGAGCCGGAGCTCACCGTCAAGCTGACCGATCTTATGCCGGCCAACAGCAGTGCTGCAGGCGTGCCGAAGACTGCAGGAGCGCCGTCGGGGACGCAGACTGGTGGACAGCAAAGCGCCGCGACGACGGTTGCCGCTGCAAGCGTACCCGCACCGACGGGTTCGAATGTGCACGCCGGCATACCAGCGCCGGCAGCGGAGGCCGCTCCGGCTGGCGGTTCCGCCGGTGCAGCCCCTGCGGCGACGGCGAGCACTACACCCGCTCCGTCGAAGGGCGATGCGAGCGCTGAGCAGAGCTTCAATGCGAGCCACGCCATTTTCAGCTCGCGACTGGCATCACTGGATAAGCGTGGTGCCGGAATCTGGGGCGGGCGTGAGTTCGCCGACGCCAGGATGCTTTCTGCGGAAGCCGTGGGAGCACGCGACGCTGGCGACCTGTCGCTGGCGCAAGCGCGGTTGACGGCTGCCTCGCAGCTGCTCGACAAGGTTGAGCGGCATATCCCGCAGGCCCTGGCGGCGCAGCTCGAGGCCGGACAGAAGGCGCTTGCCGCCGGCCAGAGTGATCTGGCCACACAGGCATTTGATCTGGCGCGCAGGATCGACCCGACCAACAGCAAGGTCGCCGGAGGTATGCGTCGCGTACGGAGTTTGAGCGGCGTGCTGCCGCTGTTGGCTGACGGCGAGAACGCGGAGCGGGCGCGGAACTTCGCGAGAGCCGTGCAGGACTACAGCCAGGCCCTCTCGCTCGATCCCGCTGACGATCGCGCCAAGCAGGGGCTGGCACGCGCCAACGCGGCGTTCGGTGATGACAACTATGCAAAGGCGGTTGGGGCCGGATTCGCCGCCCTCGGCGCCGGCAGGCTGACCGAAGCCCATGATTCCTTCGAGAAGGCTCGCAGCTACAAGCCGGGTGGAGCGGAAGCCGCCGAGGGTCTCAAGCGAGTTGCGGCGGTCCTGACCGCTCGCGGCTTTGCGGAGCTTCGCCAGCGCGCAGCGGGACTGGAGGCGCAGGAGCGCTGGGGCGAGGCGATGCAGGAGTACGACAAAGCGCTCCAACAGGACCCGACGCTGCAGTTCGCGCTGCAGGGCAAGGCTCGCACCGCGGCGCGCGCGGACCTCTCGAATCGATTGCAGGCTCTGATCGACCGGCCCGAGCGGCTCGGATCGCCGACGGCCCGTGAGGAAGCGCGCGAGCTGTTGCAGACCGCGCAGTCGCAGATGTCCTCCGGCCCGGTGCTGCGGTCGCAGATTGCGCGCCTGGAGATCCTGCTTCCGGATTTCGACAAGCCCGTGCGCCTCTCGCTGGTCTCGGACAACGCGACTGAGATCGCCATTCCCAGCATCGGCCAGTTCGGTACCTTCGCGCATCGCGACATAGACCTGAAGCCCGGCAAGTACACCCTCATCGGGACGCGCAGCGGGTATCGCGACGTGCGGCGCGACATCACCGTGGCGCCGGGTCAGACGATGCAGACAATCAGTATCAGCTGCTCTGAACCGATATCGGCGATGCGGTGACGTGAGCCGGTCGAACTGGCTGCGCCGCAGTATGAACCCGCACCGCCGCGCGCGCGGGGGCCCCCCTTGACTCAAGCCTTGTCGCCGCCGCGCCATCCCGCTTAAGCTGTGCAGAAACAACATTCCGAGGGGCGCGACCCCCCGGCGACGGGAGCGGTCCGATCATGGCAACGGCCGAAGCGAGCGCCGGCGGAAGAGGCGCTGTCGCCCCAGTGGTGCTACTGGCCGGTGCCAGCGGCTTCGTCGGAGGGTACCTGCTGGAGGCCCTGCTGGCGACGCCCGATATCGGGAGGATTTTTGCCATCAGCCGTCGCCCGCTCGGGCGCGAGCATCCCCGGATCGCGAACCGGATCGTGCAGTTCGACAAGCTGCAATCCCAGCTGCAGGGGATCACGTGCCAGGTGGCGCTGTGCTGCCTGGGGACGACACTCCGGCAGGCCGGCTCGCAGGAGGAGTTCCGCAAGGTCGACGTCGACTACGTCCTCGCGTTCGCCGCGGCGGCCAAGGCCGCCCAGGCCCAGCGGTTCATCGTGGTGTCCTCGGCAGGGGCCAACCCGCAATCCCGTAACTTCTATCTGAGGACCAAGGGAGAGACCGAAGCCGCCCTTGCCGCCGTAGGCTTTCCTGCGCTCGACATCTTTCAGCCCAGCATGCTTCTGGGCTGGCGCCGACACCCGCGTCCGCTGGAGCTGGTGGCGAGTGTGGCGATGCCCCTCCTGAACCCGTTCCTGTTCGGCACCCGGGAACAGTACCGCGGAATTCCCGCCCACGCGGTGGCTGCCGCCATGGTCGCGGCGACACGATCGGTTCGCCGCGGAGTACAGCGTTACACCTACTCGGGCATCAGGGCGCTGGCCGGCCGTCACGGATCGTGACCGGGTTAATTCCTTTCGACCAGCGGGAGCTGGAGAATTCCCTTTTGGCCGCAGTGGGGTTCTGCGCAGGCAGCCTCGATGAGTGCGCCGAACAGAAAAAAACGCTTATTTGGGCAAATGCCGCAGAGCATCGGCGGCAGAGGAGCCATCGGCGTGGCACTGGCCATCTGCGCCACACTGCCCGCGGTGCTCTTTGCCGTTCTGGCCTCCTACTACGTTGCTTCCACGGCTGCGGGCGCGCTGGAACAGCGTTACTCCCGTGCAAGTAGCCTCTACGCCGTCATCCTGCGCTCTAAGCTGAGCACTGCAGAAACCATCGTTCAGACGTTGACCGATCGGGACGTCGGGCAAGGCGGTGCGTCTCTCAAGCACGATATCGCCAACTCCCGTGCCTTCAAGTCAGTGGTCGTCGTGGACCGCGATGGGCTGCTGGCAGGCGGCGAGGCGACTCTGCGCCCGAGCGCAGCGCAGCTGCTCGCCCTGGAAACAGGACAGACGGTGCTGATGCCCGTCACTCTGGACGGTCAGCTCACATCGATCTTCATGGCGCGTGCGGTCACTGCCGCCGGTGCGCCGCGGTTGGCGTACTTCGAGCTGGCGCCGGACTGGATCTGGAGGGAGGCCGCGACCACCACTTCAACGATGTACATAGCGGTGGTGGACGGAGACGGACAGGTCCTGCACACGGTGGGCAGTGTGCCCGGGGACTTCGGGAAGATTTTCGGTGATCAGATCTCGCTCGCCGGCGAGCGCACCGGGGCAGTGCGCTCCCTTTCGTGGCAGGGCGGAGGAGACGAATGGCACGGCGTACTCACGCATCTGCCCCTGGTCAATGAGCGCATCACGGCAGTGCCGTGGGCGGTAGTCGCGTTTGGCCGTGACGTACCGTTCGTGGCTCGATCCGCGGTCGTCTGGGAGATGCTGCTGCTGGTGCTCGCAGTTGCCCTGGCGGGTGCCTGGGCAGGCGCGCTCTATCTGGACCGCAGCTATCGTCAGCCGCTGCGCAGGCTGCAGGAGAGCCTGCCGAAGTTGCCGCTCCGCAGCTTTGAGCCGATCCAGCCCTGCGGGGCCAAAGAGCCGCGCGCACTCATCGAGGACCTCAATCGCTGCGCGAGCCGACTGCATGAGCGGTTCCACGCGCTGGAGACTCTGGGAGAGATCGACAAGCTGCTGTTGGGGTCTGCAGAACTCGAGCAGGTCCTGGACGCGATTCTGTCGCGCGTGCAGAGCGTTACGCGCTGTCACTGCGTCGGCATCACCCTGCGCGATTCCGATGCACCCGGGCGCGGGCGCGTGTACATCGCAGCGAACGGATTGTCAGAGCTGCCCGTCAAGCGCGTCGAGCTCGACGATGGCATGCTCACGACACTGGCCGCAGAGAGCCGCGGCCTGACGATTGCCCGCTGCGAGGAGGGCCGCCACAGCTTCCTCAAGCCGCTGAAGGATGTGGGGGCCGATTTCTTCTGGGTATGGGCCGTCATGGTGGCCGATCGGATCGAGGCCATTTTGGCCGTCGGTTATCGCGAAGCGCCGCTTGCCGACCCGCACTTGGCCGAGACCGGCGGGCAGTTCTCGGAGAGGCTCGCCGTTGCGCTCTCGAAGAGCGCGCGCGACGAGCGCCTCTACCGCCAGGCGCACTTCGATCCGCTCACGGCGCTTCCCAACCGGATCCTGTTTCGCGACAGGCTGGCTCAGGAGATTGCCAACGCGAGCGCGGGGCTCAGCCGCGGCGCCCTGCTTTATATCGATCTCGATCATTTCAAGCGCGTCAACGACTCCATGGGACACATTGCGGGCGATCAGATGTTGACGATCGTCGCGCAGCGTCTGCGCTCATGCGTGAAGGAGGTCGATACGGTCGCGCGGCTCGCCGGCGATGAGTTCACCGTCATCCTTCGCAATGTGGCCGATCCGGATGCCGCGCGGGCGGTGGGTGAGCGCATTATCGAGTCGTTGCGTCTGCCGGTGAATATCGGTGGCTGCGATCACTTCGTGAGCGCGAGCATCGGTATCACTCTGTTCCCCGACGACGGCTCGACGATAGATGACCTGATGCGCAACGCCGATACGGCGATGTACCGCGCCAAGGATCTCGGCCGCGGCTGCACGACGTTTTTCGATCTCGACATGGCTGGCAAACCCGCGCCCGCCACGAACACCGGGTTGCACATGGCACTGCGCAGACGCGAGTTCTCGTTGTTTTATCAGCCGCAATTCTCAATTGTCGATGGCAAGCTCCTCGGTGTGGAGGCGCTGCTGCGGTGGCAAACGCCGCGCGACGGCCTGCGGCAGCCCGCGGAGTTCGTGCCCGCGGCTGAGGAGAGCGGCCTCATCATCGACATCGGCGCGTGGGTTCTGGAGGCCGCTTGTGCACAGATGGCGGCTTGGCGCGACGCGCACATTGCGCCGCCGCGCGTCGCGCTCAATGTCTCGGTACAGCAGCTGAAGCATGTGGAATTTCCGAAGCTGGTGCGCGGGGCGCTGGACAGATACTCCCTGCCGGCGGATCTCCTGGAGCTGGAGTTGACAGAGAGCGTGTTCGCGGACGAAGCGGCGGGTGCGACGCTCGCGCGCCTCGAGCAACTGGGCGTGCATCTGGCGCTCGATGATTTCGGAACCGGATACTCTTCACTGTCGTATTTGCGGCAGTATCCGATCGGCACGGTGAAGATCGATCGGACCTTCCTCGATGAAGTGCCACAGAATCCGGCCTCTGCGACGCTCGTAGAGACGATCATCGTCATGGCGCACGCGCTGGGCAAGCGCGTGGTGGCAGAGGGCATCGAGACCGTCGAGCAGCTGGATTTCCTGCGTGAGCGTCGCTGCGACGTTGCGCAGGGGTTCTACCTCGCCCGGCCTCTCTCTGCGCATGCGGTGACAGAGCTGCTGCAGGCCCGCACAATGGCTCACCGGGAAGTCGGCGACATCCGCGACGTCGGCTAGCACCGCCCGCACGGGCTGGCTGAGGGCCTCGACTGAAGCGACAATCGACGCAGGCGGTTTTTGCGTTGCGGCCAGGGGACAGCTTGCGCATCGTCAGCGGCGCTTTGCGCATAATCAGCGGCTCTATGCGCGTAGTCAGCGGCGCTGCAGTGATCCTGCTCATCGCAGCTTGCAGCACCACGTCCTTCAGGCTGCCGACGGCTCCGCAGACGCAGGACGAGCAGGGTGCCGCAATCGCCCAAGCAGCGATCAAGCTGGTCGGCACACCTTACGAATTCGGAGGCGCCGACCAGCATGGCTTCGATTGCAGCGGGCTTGCCGTGTACGCGCACGAGGCAGTCGGCCTCGATATTCCGCGGACGGCCCGCGACCAGGATCGCACGGCTCGTCCCATCCCTCTGAAGGATCTGCGTCCCGGGGACCTGGTGTTCTTTCGGATCTCAGCGCGGCACGTCGTCGATCACGTCGGCATTTATACCGGCGACGGACGCTTTGTGCATGCGCCGCGGCGCGGCGAGGTGGTCTCCTATGCTTCGCTCGATGATCCGTATTTTCGCAAGCGCTTCGTGCGTGCGGGGCGGTTCTGGAGACGCCGCTAGAAGCGCGACCTTGGCTGTCACGCGCCAGCCGCGGTCCTGACGCGCTGCTGTTGCCATAGCGAGACGCAGATGAAACATATTCCAGCTATCTCTACGTACATATCGCAGGCAGGGACGCAGGTTTTGAGATTCGAAACACGATTTAAGGACTTGACTCAAATCGGCGTCGCTTCGACACTTGGCCTTCGTTGATAAGGGCAAACCCGTCGAAAGGCGGGGACGCAAAGCCACCGGTCTAAAGGACGGATTCCTATGACGGCGGGGCTGCCACGATCGCGCGCAAGGCGCGAACGCACGCACTCCCCCTGCTGGTCGAACGAATGCGCCTTTGATGCCCGGAAGCGGCGTCTTCATTGAGCTGGCCGTGTAGGCCGATGCCGGGGAAAAATTTATGACACCAA
>CAZLYG010000046.1:0-12862 GCA_964563075.1 uncultured Steroidobacteraceae bacterium
CGCCCAGCCAGAAGCGATAGTCGGCAGCAATGGCATTGGCAATGTCGGAAAAGGTCGCCGTGCCCTTGTCGGCGGCGACGACCAGATAGGCATCATCCGGATCACGCCGGACTACCCGCTGTGGCGCCACCATCCTGCCGGACACGATGTTGTCCGTGATATCGAGCAGCCCCTGCATGAAGGTCCGGTAGCACGCGATGACCTCCGCCTGGATCTCCTCCCGGGGTCCCGCCGGGAGGCGCTTGGCAACGAAGCCACCTTTGGCGCCCACCGGCACGATGAGAGTGTTCTTCACGTTCTGCGCCTTCATCAGGCCCAGAACCTCCGTGCGGAAGTCCTCGCGGCGGTCAGACCAGCGGATCCCGCCGCGCGCCACGTAACCCATGCGCAGATGCACGGCCTCGACACGGGGACTGTAGACGAAGATCTCGAACTTCGGCCGCGGCAAGGGCAGGTCGGGAATGCGGGCCGGGTCGAGCTTGATCGAGAGATATCCCTTGGGCTTGCCGGCAGGATCGAGCTGATAGAAGTTGGTCCGCAGCGTTGCCTGAACGAGCGTCAGGTAGGCGCGCAGGATGCGATCCTCATCCAGGCTGGTGACCGCGTCGAGCCCCACGCGGATCTGCGAGATGAGCCTGTCTGCATTGCGCTCGGCGACGCGCGCCGAGCGCGCCAGCTCCGGATCGAAGCGCGCCTCGAACAACTTCACGAGATTGCGCGCCACCGCGGGATTGGCTGCGAGCGTGCGTTCCATGTACGCCTGGCTGAAAGGCACGCCTGTCTGCAACAGGTAGCGGCAGTACGCACGCAGCACCACGATCTCGCGCACCAGCAGACCGGCTGACAGCAGCAGTCGGTTGAAGCCATCGTTCTCGACTTCGCCGGCCCAGGTCGCCGCGAGCGCGTCACGGAAGGCAATCTCGACGCCGCCGATGTCGATCTGCATCCGGTCGCGATGCTCGAGCTCGAAATCCTGGATCCACGCCGAGCCGCCTTCCGGCCAGGAGAGCTCGTAGGGACGCTCCGCGATGACGCGCAGGCCGAAGTTCTCCAGCATCGGGAGCAGATCGGAAATCGGCACCGGCTCGCCAAGCTTGGCGACCTTCAGGTGCATGCGCGTCGAGACCTGGGACTTCGGCCGATGCAGACTCAGGCGCAACGTCTGCGGCTGTGCGCGCAGCTCCTCCAGCTCCGCAACGTCATCGAGCACGTCGCCCGGCTCGACATCCTCCTGGTACGCCATGGGGAATACGCGCCGGTAGCGCTGCGCCGCGGCCAGTCCGGCGGCCTCTCCCAGGCTCTGGATGAGCACCTCGCGGAGACGATCTGTCCAGGTCGTCGCAGCCTGAGCCACGCGCTGCTCGATGACCGCCAGATCCACCTTGCGCCGATCCTCCGGATCGGTCCGGACGACCACATGTACGCGCGCATGAATGGATCCGGAGATCTGCACGTGCGACTCCACGCTCTGCCCCGCGAACCCATCGAGCACGATCTGCTCGATGCGCTGCCGCACTTCGGTGCTGTAGCGGTCGCGTGGCACATAGATCAGGCAAGCGTAGAACCTGTGGAACGGATCGCGACGTGCGAGCACTCGTACCGTGCGCCGCTCATAGAGATTGACGACTCCGCGGACGATGCGGATGAGATCCTCTACATCGGCCTGGAACAGCTCATCGCGCGGATAGGTCTCGAGTACATTCAGCACCGCTTTGCCGTCATGGCTGTGCGGATCCAGGCCAAAGTATTCGACGACTTTCTCAACCTTGCGGCGCAGGACGGGAATGTCACGGGGACTGTGATAGTAGGCGCTCGAGGTCCACAGCCCGAGGAAGCGATGCTCACCGGTCACGCGCCCGCGGCTGTCGAAGGTCTTTACGCCCACGTAGTCGAGGTACTCGGCGCGGTGCACCGTCGCCACCGAGTTGGCCTTGGAAATATTCAGGAGAGTGCGGTCGCGGGCACGGGCACGGATGTCGCCGCGTAAAGCCGTGACCTTGGCGCTGGGCCGCCTCCGCAGGATGCCCAGGCCCGATCGGGCATCGGGCTGCAGTCGATCCTGCGCCGCGCCCCGCTCGAGACGGTAGTAGCGGTAGCCGAGGAATACGAAGTGTTGCTCTTCCATCCACTTGAGCAGGCTGCGCGCCTCGCTCAACTCGTCGGCTGGAAGCGCATCGTGCTCGAGAGTTTCGCCGAGTTCGCGCGCGCGCTCGCGCATCGGCTGCCAATCGTCGACGACGACGCGGACATCATCGAGAGTGGCCGCGATGCGCTCCTGGAGTTTCGAGATCTGTGCCGGATCGGTCTGCCGATCGATCTCGTAGAGCTGCCACGATTCTGCGCGGGTACGCGCCGCGCCGTTCGATCCAATGTCAGCGAGCCTGCCGCGTCCGTCGCGTTGGACTTCGATGACCGGGTGGACGATAAGATGCACGGCCAGCTCGGCGCGCGCGAACACAATGCCGATCGAGTCGACGAGGAATGGCTTGTCGTCCGTGACGATCATGACGAGCGTGTGCGGGGACTCGAAGCCGTCGCGCGCCTGCGGATTGAACACCTTGACCAGGGATTGTCCGGGCGCCCGCCGTCCTGACCCGAATTCCAGGTGATGCAACGCGGCTGCGGCGAGGGTCGCGGGCGTGCGGCTGCCCAGGTCCTCCTCGCCGACCCCGTGGAAGTAGGTCGACAGAAAGCGCTTCGGCAGGCGCCCGCGAGCGGCCGAGGCAATCTTTTCTATCAGGGCAACGCGTGCCGGGGGAATACTGCGTAGCGCCCGGCTGTCATCCGGTGAGGGCTGCCCGTGCATCATCAGGTTTCCCGCTCCAGGTCCGACAACAGCGCCGCCATGAAGCGGGCCGCCTCTCCGCCGGTGACGCTGCGGTGGTCAAAGGTCAGTGACAGCGGCAGGCGCAGATGCGCCTCGATCCGACCCATGACGGCAACCACATCGTGCGTGAGCCGCCCGGCGCCGAGAATGGCGACCGCCGGCGGCACGACGACCGGTGTCGCATAGCGTCCGGCAATCATGCCGAAATTAGATAACATGAAGGTGAAATCCTTGAGATCTTCCGCGCCGATCGAGCGCTCACGCGCCGTGCGCTTGAGTCGATTGATGTCCTGGCGCAACTGGGTAGCCGTGCGCCCGCCTACATCCCGCACGACGGGGGCAATCAGTCCCTCCGGCGTATCCACGGCAATTCCGACATCAACGCGCGACAGCAGCAGACGGCTGTGAGCAGTATCGTCGAGCCATGCATTGAGACCCGGCTCCGCCTTACATCCCACGGCGATGCCGCGTAGCAGTCGTGTGGTCACATCCTGGCCGACGCCCCAGCGGTGCAGGTCGGCGTCATCGAAGATCGTGCAACTGGTAACGTTGTCGCGCGCCAGGCTCATCGATTGAGCCATGGATCGGCGCAAGCCACGCAATTTCTCCGGTTCGACGGCTGTGGCGTTGTGGCCCCTGCCGCTGGCCGTCAGTTTTGCAGCCGACGCTGCGCTGCTCGAGATGACACCGATGCCGCGCTGCGTCGCCAGAGTACTTCTGAGAGCCGTAACGCTCGCAGACGGCGATGTCGCCGCTACTACATCGTCGACCGTGATCAAGCCACCGCGCCCGGTGCCTTGCACCTTTGATAGATCGATTCCCAGCCGTTTCGCTACCGTTCGCGCCGCAGGTGCTGCGCGCAACCGGGCACCGGCTTTGGCGGCGCCACCGCTCTCGTGTGTTTGCGAAGTCGTCAAAGAGGGCTCGACCAACTCCTCGTCGCTCGTCGGCATGCTGCCAACGATGGTGCCTGTATCCCGCGGGGCAGGCGCGGTTCCGGTCAACGACTGCGTGGCTTTCGGCTCGGCTCCCGCAACGATGAACTCAACGAGTGCCGCACCCGTTGCGAGGACATCGCCTGGCTTGCCGTGCAGTGCCGTCACGATACCCGAGTAGGGCGCCGGTACCTCGACGACCGCTTTGGCGGTCTCGACGGCCAGCATGGGCTGGTCGACCTTGACCTGATCTCCGACCTTGACGTGCCAGCGAACGATTTCCGCTTCGGCCAGTCCTTCGCCGAGATCCGGGAGGTGGAAGGTCGTCATGGCAGCTCCGTGAAAGCGCTTGGATCAGGTGCTCAGGGTCTCGCGTACCGCGTCTACTATGCGCGTGACGCTCGGAATGTACTCGTGCTCGAGCTTGAAGAGCGGCATCACCGTGTCGTAACCGGTGACCCGCCTGATAGGCGCATGCAGATCATACAGTCCGTGCTCCGCGACGGTGGCGGCAATCTCCGCGCCTATACCGCAGTTGCGCGCCGCCTCGTGCACGATGACGAGCCGGCCGGTCTTGGCGACGGACTCGAGGATGGTGTCGTGATCGATCGGCGAGAGAGTCGCGACGTCAATGACCTCGCAGCTCACCCCGCCGCCTTCCAGTTGCTCCGCGGCGCGCAACGTCTCGACACTCATCGCTCCCCAGGTCACCAGGGTCACATCCGAGCCTTCGCGAAGCTTGAAGCAGACATCGAGCGGCAGTGCCTGGCCGTCATCGGCGATCTCCTGCCGGAGGAGACGGTACAGGCGCACGGGCTCGAGAAACATCACCGGGTCCGGATCGCGAATCGCCGCGAGCAACAGTCCGTAGGCCCGGGCAGGAGAGGAGGGACACACCACCCGCAGTCCCGGGAGATGCGCCAGCAGGACCTCGAGGCTCTCCGAGTGGTGCTCCGGTGCGTGAATGCCGCCGCCGTGCGGCATGCGGATGACGATCGGACAGGTGAGCCGGCCGCGCGTCCGATTGCGCATGCGCGACATGTGATTGCCGATCTGGTCGAGGGCGGGGTACAGGAAGCCCATGAACTGGATCTCGGCGATGGGGCGCAGCCCCTGGGTCGCCATCCCTATCGACATCCCCGCGATCATTCCCTCGGCCAGCGGCGTGTCTTGCACGCGATCCTTGCCGAACTGCTCCTGCAAGCCGGCGGTGGCGCGGAACACGCCGCCGTTGACTCCCACGTCCTCGCCAATGACGACGACAGACGGGTCGCGAGTCATCTCCCACGCATGAGCGCGGTTGATGGCCTCGATCATGGTTACCTTAGCCATTGTGCGAGTATCGCCGCGCGCTCTCGCGCTGCTCGCGGACGCTCTTGGGCGGGTTCTGGAACAGGGAGTCGAACATGGCATCTGTATGCGGTCGCGCGGCGCTCGCATAAGTGTCAACAGCGGCTTCGACCTCGCGCGCGCACTCCGCTTTCAGTACCTCTTCCTGCGCTTCGCTCCAGGCGCCGAGCTTCAGCAGATATTGGCGGGCGCGTAGCAGCGGCTCCTGCTGCCACGCGGTGTGCAACTCGTCTGCGCTTCGATACCGGGTGGCATCGTCGGCAGTGGTGTGGTCGCTCAGACGATACGTCAAGGCCTCTACCACCGTCGGTCCCGCGCCGCTGCGCGCTCGTGCGAGTGCTTCTTCCATCACGTGCCGCGCTGCAATGAAATCGTTGCCATCGACCTGCACGCCCGGGATACCCGCGGCGATGGCCTTCTGAGCCAACGTTCTGGCAGCCGTCTGCTTCTCGATCGGTACCGAGATGGCCCAGCCGTTGTTGACGATCACGAAAACCATTGGCAGAGCGCTGGCGCCTGCGAGGTTGAGGGCCTCGTAGAACGCGCCCTCGGAGGTACCGCCGTCGCCGATGTAGGCGACGGCGCAGCGCGGCTCATTGCGAATCTTCATAGCCATGGCGGCCCCGGCGGCGTGCAGAGGCTGCGAGCCGATCGGCACCGACCACGCGAAGTCCTGACGCGGTCCGCTGAAGCAACTGCCGGTCTCGTCTCCGCCCCAATAGATCAGAATCTCCGACATGCGCACGCCGCGCCACAGCTGCGTCCCGTACTCCCGGTAGTAAGGGGCGAGCACATCATCCGGACGCATGGCGGCACCGACGGCCACGTGGGTCGCCTCGTGACCCAGACACGAGGCGTAAGTGCCGAGCTGGCCGGTGCGTTGCAGATTGACAGCTTTGGCGTCGAAGGTGCGTACCAGGGTCATCATCCGGTACATGCGCAGCAACTCGGGGGCATCCGTCGCCAGCGGCGGAGCCCCGGAAGCAAGATTCGCCTGCGCATCGAGAAACTGGCAGTACTTGATCTGAAACTCGGCAACCGTCTTCAAACAGCCCCCCGCCAGTACCCCACGACTGCAACCTTGGATTATACAGTAAGCCTGCGGTCTTCCCGGGGAGGGCTATAATATAGTTGCGCGTGAAACTAATTTTGCAGGAGCTCGCCCGATGGACAACCCCATGGGAACCGACGGTTTCGAGTTCGTCGAGTACACCGCTCCGGATCCGCACCTGCTGCGGACGCTGTTCGAGCGACTGGGTTTTCCCGTCGTCGCGCGCCACCGCTCGAAGAACGTCACGCTGCATAGCCAGGGCGAGGTGAACTTCATCATCAATGCCGAACCCGACTCGTTTGCGCAGAGTTTTGCACGCCAGCACGGCCCGTCGGCATGCGCCATGGCTTTCCGTGTGAAGGATGCGGCGCGCGCCTTCTCCCGTGCCCTGGAGCTGGGGGCGAGACCCGGACCGCAGAGCGCCGGCCCCATGGAGCTGAACATCCCCTGCATCGAGGGCATCGGCGGCTCCCTCATCTACCTGGTGGACCGCTATGGCGGGGGCCGTTCGATCTACGACGTGGATTTCAATCCCGTCGACGCGCCGTTCCGCGTGGAGTCCGCCGGGCTGACACGGATCGATCATCTCACGCACAATGTGATGCGGGGGCGGATGGATCACTGGGCCGGCTTCTACCAGAAGCTGTTCAACTTCCGTGAGATCCGCTATTTCGATATCGAAGGCCAGCAGACCGGATTGCTGTCACGCGCCATGACCTCACCCTGCGGCAAGATCCGCATCCCGATCAACGAGTCGCAGGACGACAAAAGTCAGATCGAGGAATATCTGCGCGAATATCACGGCGAGGGTATTCAGCACATCGCCCTGGCGAGCGCCGACATCTACAGAACGGTCGACGTCCTGCGCCGTCACGGCGTCGCCTTTCAGGACTCTCCCGAGACCTACTACGATGCGGTCGACACGCGCGTGCCTGGGCACGGGGAGCCGCTGCAGGAGCTCCGCTCGCGCCGGATCCTGATCGACGGCAATCCGAGCAAGGGCGAGGGCGTGCTGCTGCAGATCTTCACGCAGAACGTCATCGGCCCGATTTTCTTCGAGATCATCCAGCGCAAGGGCAATGACGGCTTCGGCGAGGGCAATTTCCGCGCCCTGTTCGAATCGATCGAGCAGGATCAGATCCGGCGTGGGGTGATTTGAGCGACGCGGCTCACGAGAACGCTGGCGCTGGGCGTGAGACGCGGGATCCGGCGAAGCCGCCGGCCGAGCCGGTGCCGCTGCGCCTGGAATACGACTCCGCGCTGCCGATCTCGGCTCACCGGGCCGAGATCCTCGAGGCGCTCGCGCGCCATTCCATCATCGTGGTCTGTGGTGCAACCGGCTCGGGGAAGACCACCCAGCTTCCGAAACTCTGCCTGGAAGCCGGGCGCGGGCCTGGCGGCCGTGCCGGGCTGATCGGTCACACTCAGCCGCGCAGAATTGCCGCGCGTGCGCTGGCGGCGCGGTTGGCATCCGAACTGGGTACCACTGTCGGTGGCGCCGTGGGCTACAAAGTGCGCTTCAATGAGCGCACCGGGCCACAATGCCGCGTCAAGCTGATGACGGACGGCATCCTGTTGAAAGAGCTCGAGAGCGATGCCTCGCTGCGGCGCTATGACACGCTGATCATCGATGAAGCGCATGAGCGCAGCCTCAATATCGATCTGCTGCTGGGAGTCATCAAGCGCCTCGCGCCGCGCCGCCCCGAGCTGCGAGTGATCGTCACTTCGGCCACGATCGATCCGGGAAAGTTTGCGGCGTTCTTCGGTGGCGCTCCCGTCATCGACGTATCCGGGCGAAGCTATCCCGTAGAGCTGCGTTACCGTCCGCTCATTGCCGAGGACGAGGACGCGGCGGAGCTGTCTCTGCCCGAAGGTATCGTCGAAGCGGTGCGCGAGCTCGATGGCCAAGGGGGCGCGCTGCGCGGCGACACGCTGGTTTTCCTTCCCGGAGAGAAGCATATCCGTGAAGCTGCCGATGAGCTACAGAAAGCCAAGCTGTACAACACCGAGATACTGCCGCTCTTCGCGCGCCTCTCGACGCGCGATCAGGAGCGTATCTTCGCAGTCCATACCGCCAGGCGCGTGGTGCTCGCAACCAATGTCGCGGAGACCTCCCTCACGGTTCCCGGTATCCGGTACGTGATCGACTCGGGCCTGGCGCGCATCAGCCGCTACAGCGTGCGTGGCAAGGTCCAGCGGCTCCCGATCGAGCGTATCTCGAAGGCGAGCGCGGATCAGCGCAAGGGGCGGTGTGGACGGGAAGCGGAAGGGATCTGCATCCGCCTGTACTCCGAGGAGGACTTTGCTCAGCGCGAGGACTTCACGCCACCTGAGGTGCTCCGCACCAATCTGGCGAGCGTGATTCTCCGCATGGCTTCGATCGGGCTCGGGGAGCCGGAAGCCTTTCCTTTCCTGGATCCTCCGGACACGCGCCTCGTGAACGATGGCGTGCGGCTGCTGCAGGAACTGAAGGCCATGGACGAAGCACGGCGCGTGACCAGCCTGGGTCATAAGATCGCCGCGCTTCCCGTGGACCCGCGGCTCGGCCGGATGTTGCTGGCGGCATCGCATCACAACTGTGTCAGCGAGATGCTGGCCATCACGTCTTTTCTGGAGACGCAGGATCCGCGCGAACGGCCCACCGAGGCGCAACAGCAGGCGGATGAGAAGCACGCGCTGTTTGCCGATCAGCGCTCCGACTTCATCGCGGTGCTGAATCTTTGGAACGCCTTCAACGAGCGGGCGGCGGCTTTGTCGGGGAGCCAGCTGCGGAAGTGGTGCCGCGAGCACTTTTTGTCGTTCGTGCGGATGCGGGAGTGGCAGGAGCTGCATTCGCAGCTGTCCGAGGCCGTGGAGGAGCTGCACCTGCGCCCGAGGTCGGGTGCGCGTCGCGCGCCGAGCCACGCAGTCGCTGCCGGTCCTGCGGAGCAGCCAGCCGCGCACGGTGCGCCGGCCCAGGCGGCCGCCGGCTACGCCGACCTGCACCAGGCGATCCTGACCGGATTTCTCGGCTCGATCGGCAGCCTCGATGAGAAACGGGAGTACGACGGCCCCCGGGGCACGAGGTTTGTGATCGCACCCGGGACTCCAATCGCTGCACGCCCGCCGAAGTGGGTAGTCGCGGGCAGCATCATTGAGACAACTCGGGTCTACGCCCGCATGGTGGCCTCCGTCAATCCGCAATGGATCGAGTCTGCCGGTGCCCACCTGGTCAAGCGCACCTACACGCAGCCGCACTGGGTTGCAACACGCGGCTTCGTTGCGGCATTCGAGACCGTCACGTTGTATGGCCTGACACTCGCCTCGCGCCGACGGGTCAACTACGGTGCCATTCAACCGCGCGAGGCGCGCGATATCTTCATCCGCGAGCATCTCATCAACGATGAGGAAGCTCGTGACCCGGCTGTGCTCGCGAACCGGCACCTCCAGGAGGAAATCGAAGGCCTCGAAGCCAAAATCCGTCGTCGCGACATCATGGTCGACGAGCAGGCGCAGGTCGACTTCTACAGCGCGCGGCTGCCCGATCACGTGAATACCGCGCTTCTTTTCGACCGTTGGCGCATCGACGCGGAGCGCCGCAACCCCCGTTTGCTCTACATGACTCGCGCTGATCTCATGCGGCGCGAGGCACCTGACGCCGGCCCTGAGCGATTTCCCGATGAGCTGGCCGTTGGCGCCAACAGGCTGCCTCTGCAATACCGATTCGAGCCTGGCGAGCCAGACGACGGCATCACGCTCATCGTGCCTGAGCCGCTGCTGGAGAGCGTCAATAGCGAGCAGCTCGCGTGGCTGGTTCCGGGTCTGCGGCTGGAGAAGATCACCGAGCTGTTCAGAGGTCTGCCGAAGTCCCAGCGCAAGCTGCTGGTGCCTGTGCCGGAGCACGCCCGGCAGGCACTGAGCGAAGTGGACGAACGCAACCTGCCGGCATTCCACACGTGGCTGTCCGGTTGGGTGTCGCAGCGGGTCGGCGCCGTCGTCAGCGCCGCAGACCTGGCTGCTATCGCGCTGCCGGATTACTTGCGGATGAACATCCGTGTCGTCGATGCCGATGACTGCATCATTGCTGAAGGTCGCGAGCTGGCGGTACTGCGGCGCAAGGCGCTCAGTGCGCCGGCCGTGTCTTCAGTGGGGGCGCTCCACAGGGAGTGGGATTTCGGCGACCTGCCGGCGAGTCGCGAGGTCGATCGGAACCGACTCCGCCTCATCGTCTATCCTGCCATCGAAGATCGTGGTGCGGGCGTGGCTTTGGTCGAGGCTCGCAATGCGCCGGCTGCCGAGGCACTCTCACGCACGGCGCTGGTACGCCTGGCCCTGTTGGCACTGCCACAGCAGGCCAAATACGTGCATAAGCGGTTTGCCGACAACCGCGAGCTCGTGCTCCTCAGCAGCGGGCTTGCTCTCGCGCCGCCGCTGGCAGACGCGCTGACCCGGCGTGCGTTTCGCGAGTGCTTCGTTCCGGCGGACACTGAGTTGCCGCGCGGCCAGGATGAGTTTGCCAGGCGCCTGGAATCGCGCCGCGCCGCTTTGCCGGAAGTGGCCGACGCGCTGGCAGGCATCATCGTAGCGACTCTCAAGGAATTACGCGCGGCGCGAGCGGCTCTCGCGGCGCTCTCTCCGGCCGCATTCGGGGACGCCATCGCCGACATCACAGCGCAACTGCAGATCCTGCTTCCACCCACGTTCGTCGAAACTACGCCGCGGCCGTGGCTCGATTACCTGCCCCGCTATCTCACGGCCGTCGGCCGGCGAATCGAGCGACTCGCCGGCAATCTCAAACGCGACGCGGAGCTGGCGGCAAAAGTGAAGCCCTTCGCCACCACGCTGCGCGCTCTTCTGGCGCAACCTTCGTTGGCCGGATCGAGCGAGCAGCTCGAGCAGCTGCGCTGGATGATCGAGGAGTTTCGCGTTTCGCTGTTTGCGCAGGAGCTGCGCACGATGATGAAGGTGTCGGAGAAGCGCCTCGCGGAGCAGTTGGAGCTGGCTCGGAAGGAAGCGACCGGCTGAACGTGGGCGGGCACCAGCGCGCGGTCACTCGTCGCGGTGGTTCACCGCGGCATGGTCGCTGCGGCATGGGAGGATTCGGTCAAAATACCGTTGAGATGGACGAATGCAATGGCAGAAACTGGTGCATAACGAGCCCAACTCCTGACGAGTGTCTGTTCCATGATTGCTCGGCGTCCCCTAGAGTGCTCCGCAAGCCGACGAGGCACTCTCAATGCACGCAGCCACACTCGAAGTCCTTATCAGCAAGGCGCATCTCGAGCCGGACGTCGCGGTCGCGTTCGCTGAGGCCATCGACATGGCCATCTCCAATGCGCAGCTGGTGACTGTTCCGGTGTTGGACAACCGCTTCACCGCATTCGAAGCGAAGATGGATGCCCGGTTCGCCGCGATCGACAACCGCTTCGTCGCGCTGGAAGCGAAGATGGACGCCCGTTTCGCCGCAGTCGACAACCGCTTCGAGACGTTCGAGGCGAGAATGCACGCGCGGTTCGCCGATGTGGACGCAAAGATCGAGAAACGAACGGCCGACCTTGTCCGGTGGGTTTTGCTCGTCATGCTGAGCAACGTCGCTCTATCGACGGGGGCAACGACGATCCTGAATTTCATGCAGCGCGGGCACTGAGCTGTGAGGCCCGGGTCGGCGGGGGACCGGTCAGCTCGGGACCGGTCAGCTCGGGACCGGTCAGCTCGAGGACCGGTAGCTCAGGTTCGGTCAGTCGGGCCCCCTCAGAACGTTCGCGATTGCCGGCCCTCGAAGCTGACATCCGCTGCGCCCTGCGATCCGAAGGAGCGGAACCGAGAGACTCCGTCCAGGGCGAACCGCGGTCCCGAAGGCAGCCGTAGACGGAAGAAGTCGGCGCCGGTGACATCCTGCAGCCAGAAGGCCGGTCGCGCGTCGGGCCTGTCTGTCTGGATCTCGACATTGCTCATTTCGACATTGCGCGCGTGACGGATGAAGAAGCCGGTCGCTGGCAGCTCGCCGAACATCGTCGGCTCCGGATACGACGCCTCTTCCAGTGGCGGCTGGCGGCGTGCCAGCTCCGCGGAGCCGCCCCCGACCTGCTGGAACAGTACATCGCTGATCTTGACATCCTCGACCGGGTGGTCGGCCACCCCGGCAATGATCGAGGGCAGTGGGGAGGAGTTGTAGCTGGTGATGTTGCTGATGATGACGCGCTTGAGCGTACCGATGGGAACGCCTGCCGGGCCTCGCATCCGCCGCCCGAGGCGCAGGAACAGCGGGCAGTTCGCGGAGCCGCGCATGGTAATGCCGGTGATCGTGATGTCCTCGCACAGCGCGCCGTCGACCGACTCCAGCGCGAGGCCGCTGCACTGATCGAATACGCAGTTGGAGATGGCAATGTTCCTGAAGCCGCCGTTGGATTCGGTGCCGCACTTGATCCGGCCGGTGCGGCGCTGGATGGCGCCGGCGGGTATGGGTTTCCAGGTTCCATCGAGCACTGAGCCCATCTCGTAGTTGCCGGTCACGTAGCAGTCCGAAATCGTCACGTTCTCGGTGGCGCGAGCGTAACCGAGCGCGTAGGAGCTTTTCGGACAGATCCCGTCGTCCCAGGGGGAATTCACGGTGCACTTGCTGATGCGCACGTTGCGGCAGCAATCGATATCGAACCCGTCGCGGTTGGTATCCACCAGCACGTTGTCGATGGTGAGATTGTCCACGCCGGTGGCGAGCAG
>CAZLYG010000046.1:12872-16852 GCA_964563075.1 uncultured Steroidobacteraceae bacterium
GCAGGGCGAACCAGCCGCCTTCCAGCACCGAGAAGTCGCGCAGCAGAACGTTATGGCAGTTCTTCAGCGCGATCGATTTGTTGCCGCCGCCTTTGAGGCTCGGGACGTTGAAGTCGCCTTTGACATCGCGCCCATTGCTGAGACCCTTACCCCAGATCAGCCCGCCTCCGAAGATGGCGATGTCGTGCAATCCCTCGCCCCAGATGAGACTGTTGTGCCAGTGATTGTGGCCATAGTCCTGGTACGGCTCCCAGGCACCCTGGGGCTCAGCCGCATCGTAGCCGCCGTTGGGCAGCCCTTCGGGTGGAATCGAGGCTGCGAGAATCGTGGCACCGGGATCGAGATGCAGCGCCACGCGACTCTTCAGGCGAATGGAGTAACAGGCGTAAGTCCCCGCCGGAAAGTGGACGACACCGCCGCCGCTGGCGGCCACCCGGTCGATAGCCCTGTTGAGGGCATTACTGTCGATCGTCTTGCCGTCGCCGACGGCGCCCACCTTGCGCACGTCCAGCCATTCCCCTGGGATGCCACCAGGAGAAGCCCATGCAGTACGCTCGTGAAGGAGTGCGGGAAGGGTGAGGGCCGCTGCAGAGGCGCTCTGCAGGAATTGTCGTCGTGAGGATATCCATATCGGCCGGGAGGTCATCGACATCGGAGCGCCCTTTGCAGACACAGGTTCGCCCACGAGTGTGCACGAGCGCTGCAACGCGGCGCAACAAAGGGCGATCTACGGGAGGTGCTCGCTCGCGAGATACTCCTCGCTTTGCATCTCGGTCAGGCGACTGACGGTCCGTTCGAACTGCTTGCTCAGTCGCTCGCCGCGATATAACTCAGCAGGATCGGCCTCGGCCGAGATGATGAGGTTGACATGGTGGTCGTAGAGCTCGTCCACCAGCGCGATGAATCGCCGCGCCTCGTTCTCATGATCCGCATCGAGAACCGGCACATCTGACACGATGACGGATTGATAGTTGCGCGCGATCTCGATGTAATCGTTCTGGCTACGCGGCCCCGCGCATAGCGCGTTGAAGCTGAACCATACGATGCTTTGATTCTGGCGGATCACGGGGATCGAACGGCCCTCGATCTCGATGGTTCCACCCGGCCCCCTCTCCTGCGCCGCCCGGTCGATTCCCGGCACTTCCTCAGCCGCCGGCTCCCCCACTTCCGGCTCGTCGCTGTCTGCCAGCTCCGCGAAAAGCCGCTGCAAGCGCTGGAGCGCATCAGCCGCGCCTGATTTGACATAAGTTCCCGCCTGCGTCAGGCGTCGCAAGCGGTAGTCGACGCGGCCCTTCATCGCCATCACTTCCGTGTGCTTCTCGATGAGGCCGATGGCTGGGAGGAAGCGTGCCCTCTGCAGGCCGTCCTTGTAGAGGTCTTTCGGCCGTGTGTTCGAGGTTGCCACGAGCGTGACACCGTGACTGAACAGGCCCTCGAGCAGCCCGCCGAGGATCATCGCGTCCGCGATGTCCGAGACAAAGAACTCGTCGAAGCACAGCACGCGGCAGTCCTCCGCGATGCGCTGCGCGAGCACCTCCAGAGGGGCTTCCTGATGTTGCAGCGTACGTAGCTCGGCATGCACCTCATACATGAAGCGATGAAAGTGGCGCCGGCGCCGCTCGGGAAACGGCAGACTCTGATAGAAGAGATCCATCAACCAGGTTTTGCCACGTCCGACGCTGCCCCACAGGTACAGGCCCTTCTGCAGCGGGCGTGAGTGACCGAGCTTGCCGATCAGGCGGGCGATGACGGAGGACTCCTTCTCGCTGGCCTCGATCAGGCGCTCGCGCAGGTTATCGAGGCGCGCGACGACGGCAAGCTGCGCCGGGTCGGCCGTGAAGCCGCGCACGGCGAGCTGCCGCTCGTACTCCGTGCGCAGACTCAGGACGCAAGCTCCGGCAAGTCGCGAAAGTGCTCGAGGGCCTCGGGATTGGCGAGTGAGTCGACGTTCTTGACCGGGCGTCCATGAATGACGTCGCGTACAGCGAGCTCGGTGATCTTGCCCGAGAGCGTGCGGGGTATGTCAGGCACGGCGACGATCTTTGCCGGTACGTGGCGCTGGGTTGCGCTGCTGCGAATGGCCTGGCAGATTTTCTGCTTGAGCCCTTCGTCGAGCTGCACACCGGGCTTCAAGCGCACGAAGAGCACGATGCGCACGTCATTGTTCCAATTCTGGCCGACCGCGAGCGCTTCGGCGATTTCGGCGAGGCCTTCGACCGCGGCATAGATTTCTGCCGTACCGATGCGCACGCCGCCCGGGTTCAGCACCGCGTCCGAGCGGCCAAAGATCACGAGCCCGTCGTGCTCGGTGAGCTCTGCGAAGTCCCCGTGATGCCAGACCCCGGGAAAACGCTCGAAGTAGGCGGCGTGGTACTTCTTGCCCTCCGGGTCGTTCCAGAATCTCACGGGCATTGACGGGAACGGTGCGGTGCACACCAGCTCGCCCTGCCGGCCACGCACCGGCCGGCCGTCATCGTCGAAAATCTCTACCGCCAGACCGAGGCCGCGGCACTGGATCTCCCCGCGATGGACCGGCCGTGTCGGACAGCCGAGCGCGAAGCAGGACACGATGTCCGTGCCCCCCGAGATGGAAGCGAGCTGTACGTCGGCCTTCACGGCACGATAGACGTAATCGAAGCTGTCCGGAAGGAGCGGTGAGCCCGTTGAGAGAATCACCCTGAGCGCGCCGAGATCGAAGTCGCGCGCGGGAGCGAGCCCCGCTTTTTCCATCGCGCTGATGTACTTCGCGCTGGTGCCGAAGATCGCGATCCGATCCTCGGCGGCCATGCGCCATAGCATCGCCGCGTCGGGGTGGAAGGGGTTACCTTCGAACAGCACCAGGGTCGCGCCGGCGGCGAGCCCGCTGGCCAGCCAGTTCCACATCATCCAACTGCACGTGGTGAAGTAGAACAGGCGGTCGTGCCGCTGCAGGTCGCTGTGCAGCAGATGCTCCTTCTGGTGCTGCAGGAGCGTCCCGCCGGCCCCGTGCACGATGCATTTCGGGACCCCGGTCGTGCCGGAGGAATACAGGATATAGACCGGATGGTTGAAGGGGGTCTGAAGGAACTTCAGCGGCGCTCCGCGCACACCGAAGCTCTCCCAGCGCTCAACGCGCGGCGCGGCACTGCCGAACCCCTCCAGCGGCGGATCGGTCCGGGTGTAGGGAATCACGACGGCGCGCTGGACGGATGTGAGCTGCGCCAGGACTTCCGCCATCGTCGGCAGCGAATCGAACGTCTTGCCGCCATAGACGTAGCCATCGGCGGTGAACAGCACTTTGGGCTGAATCTGGCCGAAGCGGTCGAGCACGCCATGTACGCCGAAGTCCGGCGAGCAGGATGTCCACACGGCTCCCAGGCTGGTCGTGGCGAGCATCGCGATGATCGCCTCGGGAAGGTTCGGCAGGAAGCCTGCGACTCGGTCGTCTTTCCCGACCCCCAGCGCTGCGAGACCGGCGGCGATCCGTGCGACCTCCGCGTACAGCTCCCGGAACGAAAGATCCCGGCGCTCGCCGTTCTCGTTACGGAACAGAATGGCGGGTTGCTCATCGCGATAGCGAAGCAGGTTCTCCGCGAAATTGAGACGGGCATTGGGGAAGAAGCGTGCGCCGGGCATCTGGCCGGCATTCTCGATGGCCGGCCCCGCGCCCCAGTCGATGCGCACGTCCGCAAAGCGCGCCAGCTCCGTCCAGAAATCGCCCGGATGCTCGAGCGACCAGGGGTACAGGTCATCGTATCCGGCGAGCTGCGTGCCGCGACGGGAATTGATGCATTCGATGAAGCGCGTGAGATTCGCGGCGCGCACGCGGGCGGGGGAGGGGCGCCAGATTTCTGTCATCTTCGGCTAGAGCTCCTGATAGTTCGGCCCCGAGCCTCCTTCGGGAGTCGTCCAGTTGATGACCTCGTAGGGATCCTTGATGTCGCAGGCCTTGCAATGGACACAGTTGGCGGCGTTGATCTGCAGTCGCCGGCCGCCGCGCC
>CAZLYG010000047.1:0-10028 GCA_964563075.1 uncultured Steroidobacteraceae bacterium
CGGCGCACACCTGCACTTCGCTATCTACTACCACGACATGCCGCTCGATCCGCTGTCGTTCGAGGAGTATTTCGCGCTGGGCTATGTGGTCGAGCCGCGCAGTGTGTTCAAGTCCATTCGCAAGCTCCCGGCCGGTCACACCCTGGCGGTGCGCCGCGGCCAGGCTTTGCCGCAGCCGCGCGAATACTGGGACGTGAAGTTCCCGAAGCCGCACTCTCTTTCGCTACCCGAGGCCGTCGAAGAGCTCCAGCGGCGTCTCGAGGAGTCCGTGAAGCTGCGCATGATCTCGGAAGTGCCGCTGGGGGCGTTTCTGTCCGGCGGCGTCGATTCGAGCGCCGTCGTGGCGACCATGGCGGGCGTGTCGGCCGAGCCGGTCAATACCTGCTCCATCTCCTTCGACGATCCGAAGTTCGACGAGTCACGCTACGCACGGCAGGTGGCCGATCGCTATCACACGCGGCACTTCGTCGAGCAGGTCAAGAGCGAGGATTTCGATCTGATCGACCAGTTGGCGGCGCTCTACGACGAGCCTTACGCCGACAGCTCGGCCATTCCCACGTACCGCGTCTGTCAGCTCGCTCGCAAACACGTCACCGTATCGCTCTCCGGGGATGGCGGGGATGAGAGCTTTGCGGGCTACCGTCGCTACCGCATGCACATGGGCGAGGAGCGCATGCGCTCGCTGCTTCCGCTCGGCTTGCGCCGCCCGCTGTTCGGTACCCTCGGCCACTTCTATCCGAAGGCTGACTGGGCGCCGCGGGTGTTCCGCGCCAAAACGACCTTCCAGTCCCTCGCGCGCGACTCCGTCCAGGCCTATCTCAACACCATGTCGCTGGTGCGCGAGCCCATGCGCAGCCGGCTGTTCTCCACCAAGCTGCGCGCGGAGCTCGGCGGTTACCGGGCCGAAGACGCATTTCGCCGTTACGCCAATCGTGCCGACACCGATGACCCGTTGGCGCTCGTCCAGTATCTGGATCTCAAGACCTATCTGAACGGTGACATCAATACCAAGGTGGATCGCGCGAGCATGGCGCATTCGCTCGAGGTGCGCGAGCCGCTCATGGATCACCCGCTGGTGGAGTGGTGCGCGACACTGCCCAACTCCCTCAAGGTGAACGGCAATGAGGGCAAGTATCTGCTGAAAAAGGCGATGGAGCCGAAGCTGCCGCACGAGATCATGTATCGGAAGAAAATGGGCTTCGCGGTGCCCATCGAGCGCTGGTTCCGCGGCCCGCTGCGCCAGCGCGTACGCGATGATCTGCTGAACGGGGCACTTGCGGCTACCGGCCTGTTCGACCAGAAGACCGTGCGCGAGCTGATCGTGGGTCATCAGGAGCAGGGGCGGGAGTACAGCGGCCCGCTGTGGTCGCTGCTGATGTTCGAGGCTTTCCTGCGCAATCTGGAAGCCCGGCCCGGCGAAGTCACTGCCAGGGTCACGCAATGCGCCTGACAGCCCGAAGCCCGGCTGCGCTGTGGGTGCACTGACATGAAGCCGTTGCCCGCGGGGCTCGCTCCAGCGCTGCGTCTGGGCGCTTCGTTGCTCTCCGGTTCAGGAGCCCGGGCCGCGCTGCTCGTGTTGACCTACCATCGTGTCCTCGCGCTCCCGGACCCGCTGCAACCTGACGAGCCGACTGCGGCCGAGTTTGCGGCGCACCTGGATCTCCTGCGCAGCCTGTTCAATATCCTGACGTTGCGCGAGGCGCTCGAGCTGCGTGCCCGCAATGCTCTGCCCTCGCGGAGTCTCTGCATCACGTTCGATGATGGATACCGTAACAATGCGGAAGTCGCCCTGCCCTTGCTCGCCGCGCGCGGTCTGCACGCCACGTTCTTCGTAGCTACCGGGTATCTCGATGGCGGCCGGATGTTCAACGATACGGTCATCGAGGCCGTGCGTCAGGCGCCGGTGGAGCTTGACCTGTCGGAGCTCGGACTCGAACGGTTTTCATTGCCGGATGCCGCGGCAAGACGTGCACTGATCGCTCGCGTGCTGGGTCACGTCAAATATCTCGAGCCTGAACAGCGGCGGCGCGTGTCGCAGGTGATAGCCGAACGGGCCGGTGCCAATCTGCCCGATAACCTGATGATGTCGAGTGCTCAGGTGCGCGAGCTCGCCGCAGCCGGCAATGAGGTCGGTGCGCATACGGTCAGTCACCCGATTCTGGCGCGCATTGCACCTGAGGAGGCCGAGAGTGAGATCGCCTCCAGCAAGGCGGCAGTGCAGGACATCGTTGGCGATGCCGTAACGAGTTTCGCCTATCCGAACGGACGTCCTGGCCAGGATTACCGTGCCGAGCACGTGACGATGGTCCGCAAGGCCGGCTACCGATGCGCGGTGTCGACGGCCTGGGGCAGTGCTGGAGGCAATGCCGATCCCTATCAGCTGCCGAGGATCTCTCCCTGGGATCGGTCCTCATCGGGGTACGCCGCCAGGGTCTTGCGTACGTATCTGCAGTCGACCCCGGAGTGCGTGCAGTCGTGACCACCGGGAGTCATGTGCCAGGCGGTCTGGCGTTACGCCGTCCTGCGACGCGCCGCCATGCGAGCGTATTCGTCGCACCACAGTTGCCGGACGGCATTCCAGGAGTAGCGCTTCGATTCTTCGAGACCCGCCAGCGACAACCTGCGGGCAAGGGACGTGTCAGTGAGCAGGCGTATGATCGCGGCCGCGCAAGCGGCGGGATCCTTCGGGGCAAACAGTACGGCGGTGCGCTCGTTCTCGGCGACGTACGGGATCCCGCCAACATTGGTGGAAGCCACGGGCACGCCGCTCGCAAAGGCTTCGAGTATCGAGATCGGCATGTTGTCGACGAGACTGGTATTGAGAAACACATCCGCGCTGCCGATGAGATCGGCGATCGCCTGGCTGTCGATCGATCCGGCGAAATGGACCTGAGACTCCAGCCCGAGCGCCTGACAACGCTTGCGCAGTGCCGCGAGCTCCGGCCCCTTGCCGGCAATCGTCATTCGTGCGCGTGGCACGGTCCGGTGCACGATGGCAAGCGCTTCGAGCGCCGTGCCGATGTCATAGATGGGCTCCAGATTGCGGGTCACGACGACGTGCGGTGCGTCCGCGCTTGCTCGCCGCCGGGGGCGGAACCGCTCTACGTCGATGATGTTGGGAATGATGCGCGGGCTGAATCCGAACCGGGTGAATACCTCGCGCAGGAACCCGGAAGGCACGACCAGGGAGTCTGCGCTCGCCATGGTTTTCGCCACCCATCGGGGGGCATTGGCGAAGAACTCGGCCGCGCCGCCGCCGCGATAGTTGACGATGACAGGCACGCGGCGCAGGCGTGCGATGAGGATGGCGGGAGCCGCATAGAAATGCCAGGACCAGCCGGAATTGGCGAACAGGTGCACCAGATCGACCGCTCCGCAGGTCCTCCAGAGTGTGTACCAGTACGGCAGCACGCGCGCAGGCGCGCGCAGGAATCTGACCTTCTCGAGCCACTGCGGCCGATACGGCTCGTTGGTCCGCACGAGCCGCACGGTTACTCCATCCGCCTGCAGCAGTTGCGCCAGTTGTCGGCACTGATTGGCCATGCCGCCTCCGGGCGGGGGCAGTGGCCCGACCAGCGCAATCGTCACAGGCATGGAGGGCAGCGGCTGCAGCTCGGCACTCATGGTGGTGGCGCGTGGCAATAGCGCATAACACGATGTCCAGTCATGCGGAAACCGGGAGTCGGGCGGCCTCGCACGGCCGTATTTTCGAGCTCGACAGTTTACGGGGACTGGCCGCTCTTGCGGTAGTCGTCTACCACTTCGACTCGCACTTCCATCAGCATCCGCTGTTCGCCGTGCTCGGGCCTCTGTACCAGGATGGCTGGCGGGCGGTCGACTTCTTCTTCGTGCTTTCCGGATTCGTGCTCGCCCGGGCTTACTGGACGGCGAGCCGCAAGGACCGCCTGCTGCGCAACGTCTGGGACCGCATCGGCAGGCTCTACCCGTTGCATTTCGTGACGCTGCTCGCCGTGGCCGCCGGCCAGTGGTTCCTCCTGTTCGGGATGCACCAGGGCTCGTACGTCTACCATCTCAACGATGGCTATCACTTCGTCCTGAATCTGTTTCTGTTGCAGGGTTCCGACTCCTCGTTCAACGGGCCCTCGTGGTCGATCTCCACCGAGTTCGTGATCAACCTGGTGTTCTTTCTGGTCATACTTCTGCCGCAACGGTGGGCGATCGTCGCGTTTCTCGTGGCAATCGCTGCGACCTTCCTGCCCCTGAGCCAGGAGACCATGGACGTGATCAGCCCGTTCTCGCGGACGCTTCGCGGGTTCTGCATTGGCGTCATGCTGCACCACGTCCTCGCAGCATCGACTCCACGGCAGTCAGCCTGGCTGCCGCGGCTGGCAACTTTCACCTTCGTCGCAGTCGGTGCTTTCCTGGTCGTCTATGCGTACTGGCTGGAGAGGCTGCCGCTTTTCAGCGGCGGGATCACGCTGGTTGCGTTCTGCCTGCTGATCGCCTCGGCGCCACTCAGTCCACTGGCGCAACGGCTATTGCGTCCTGCCCCGCTGGTGTACCTGGGTGAGATTTCCTACTCGGTCTATCTCATCCACTTTCCGCTGCAGCTGCTCTTGTGGCTGCTGTACGTGACGCTCGGCCTCACCTGGCCCTTCGGCCCGCTCGCCGGCCTGATCGCCTTCCTGGCGGTCTCGGTCGTGTGCGCGGCTCAAACCTATCGGTACGTGGAGCTGCCCGGCAAGCGCTGGTTGCGCCTGCCGCAAAAAAAGAGACTCGATGATGCCATCGCCTAGAGTCATGGCGACGCAGGCTTTCTGGAAGCTCGCGCCGCTGCTGCCGGATTCATTGCGGCTGAAGATCCATTTTCTGTGGGTCCATCGCCAATGGCCGAATCTGTCGCGCCCGAGCAGCTTCAGCGAGAAGCTGCAATGGCGCAAACTACATGACCGCCGGCCGTTGCTCACCACATTCGCCGACAAGTACAAGGTGCGCGACTACGTGCGGCAGAAGGTCGGAGAGCAATTCCTGACCAAGATCTACTGGGTGTCCGAAGATCCGGGCACGCTGCCTCTGGCGGATCTGCCTGACAGCTTCGTGCTCAAGGCGAATCACGGCACACGGTGGAATCTGCTCGTCCCGGAGAAGGCCAAGCTCGATGCCGCGGCGGCCATTGCGACACTCAGGCAATGGTTGCAGGAGCGTTATCCCCCGCTGCGCTGCGAGTGGGGCTATCACGATATCAAGCCACTGGCGTTCGCCGAGGAATTCCTGAGGACGCGCGCAGGCGAGATCCCGCCGGATTTCAAGTTCTTCGTGTTTCACGGCAAGGTGCGCATGATCCAGGTCGACCTGGATCGCGCGATCTCACATACGCGTTGCCTGTATGACCCGGAGTGGAATCTGCTGCCGGTCGTCCTCGGCTATCCGCCGGGAGCCGGGATCGCCAAACCGGACAATCTCGGCGAGCTCATCGAGTGTGCGGAGCGCCTGGCCGACGGCATCGACTTCGTGCGTGTCGATCTCTACAACCTCGACGGCCGCATCGTGTTCGGCGAGTTGACGAATTATCCCGGCGGCGGCCTCGAGGAGTTCACGCCTCCCTCGTTCGATGTGCAGCTCGGGCGATGGTGGACACCCACTGCGAGCTGATGCGTCCCCGGACAGCGCTTGTTTCAGGCCGCGGATGCCCGCCGCACCGTCTCGAGGGCGCCGGTGTGGGCCTTGAGCCACGCTTCGAGCATGGCGAGGTCCCAGATCGCGTAGCCGAAATAGCTGGCATCGCCGTCGCGTTGCTCCCGGATGAGCTGATCGAGGAATTCCGGGCGCACGATGCGTCGCGACTTCAGGTCCGTGAGCAGCGAGAAAATCAGCTCCGCCAGTCGCGCGTCCGTCTTCAGCCACACGCCGAACGGAAGCCCGAAGCCATGCTTGGTCTTGTTCAGAATCTCCTGCGGCAGAAAGTCGCGCATGGCTCGCTTGTAGAACGAGCGCAGCTGCGTGCCTTCCATCTTCATCCGGGAGGGGACGCGGATCGACAGGTCGATCAGGCGCGGATCGAGCATGGGATAGGACACCTTCACGCCCGCAAGCGTGCACATCGTGCCGACCTTGCGCAGGTCGTTGTCGGCAAGTGTGTAGTGCCAGTCGTAGAACAACATCCTGTTGAGCAGCGAGCTCGCCTGCGACTGCGCATACACCTCTGCCATCAGGTGCAGAGCCGCGCGCGGATCCACGGATGCCCGGAACTCAGGGTCGAACATCACGGAGGTGTCCGAGCGATACATCAGGTTCCAGTACTCGAAGCGCTCGGGCAGCGTGATGCGCGCCTGATCCACGAAACTGCGGAATTTGCGCAGGGGAGTGAACGGGTGCTCGGGGTCGATGCGATCGGCAAGCGGCTCGATGAGGTGGTGCCGGAGCGCCGCGGGAAAGCGCAGGTAGCGCTCGAAAATCCCCTGTTTGCCGTAGCGGTCGTTGCCGCCGAACAGCTCATCGCCGCCATCGCCGGCCAGCAGATGGCGAATGCCGCGGTCGGCGGCGACTTTCGCACAGAAATAAGTCGGCACGGCCGAGGAGTTGCCGAACGGCTCCTCGTAGGCGGCCGCGATCAGCGGCAACGCCGTGACGATGTCGTCGGACGTGACATGGTATTCGACACTATCGAGACCGAAGCGGCGTGCCGCAACGCGTGCGAACTCGAGCTCGTTGTAAGCCGCGACGCCGAAACCGATCGAGAACGTGCGCGCGGGGGCCGTACTCACGCTGGCGAGTACCCCGGCCACGGTAGAGCTGTCGAGGCCGCCGCTGAGGAATGCGCCGGTCCGGGCATCCGGTTGGCAGGTCTTCACCGCCACCCGTAGACTGGAGTGCAGCTCGGCTTCCAGATCGGCACGGCTGCCCTGAAGGGTTTCCACGAACGCCGGTTGCCAGTAGCGGCGCGTCGCCACGCGGCCGTTGACGAGGGTCAGGCAGGTCGCCGGCTCGAGCTTGCGCACCCCCTCGAATACCGTGTCCGGCGAGGGGATCATGTGCAGGATGAAATAATCGAGCAGTGCCTGATTGCGCAGGGCCACGCGCAGTCCGGGGAAGCGCGCAACCCGGCCACACGAGCTTCCGAAGACGATTCCCGAACCCTGGGTCGCATAGGTCAGCGACTCGATGCCCATCCGGTCGATGGCCAGCAGCACGGTGTCGGCGCGCGAGTCGACGATGGCGAGGGCGAACGAGCCGTGCAGCCGCTCGAGGAATCTTGGGCCCGCCTCGCGGTAGGCGGCGGCGACCGCAGCGGCCGGGTCCGCAGACTCATGGCCGTGCAGCGGCGGAAGCCAGATCGGGTCCCCTTTGAGGGCGACGCTCAGCCCCTGTTCCACGAACAGGTGGGGGGCCGCGCAAGGACCGGGGAGGGCGGCGCTGGCGTTCGCGTCCGGCGCCGCCTGGGTGCGCACGTAGCGTTCGAGCCGCCCGGGCTCGGCCGCGGACCAGGGACCGGCAAAACCGAAGAGTTGCATGAATTTCAAGGGATTATTGGTATCGTGCAGGCCCTCAGGAGCCGCTGCGCAGTGTACCGCCTGCGGCCTGCGCGAACTTCGAAACGCATCAAAATATTCGCCGCCCCCTTGTGGTAGAAGGTACGCGAATAATGGGCAGGCCCGCGAGTCTGCAATAACAGGGGAGACCCGGAAAGTCGATGGATAATCTAGGGCGAGTGAGACGCATTCTACGAGATGCTCTGCAGCTGGGCGACAAGGCTGACCGCTTGAGCGAATCGAGCCCGCTGCTGGGAAGCATTCCCGAGCTGGACTCGATGGCGGTGGTCACGGTGCTGACCCTGATCGAGGAGGAGTTCGGGGTGTCCGTCGAGGATGACGACGTATCGGCAGACACGTTCGCCACCGTCGGCTCGCTCGTCCGCTTTGTGTCGGAGAAGGCTGGGGCGTGAATGCTCCTCGCGCGCTGCGAGCGGAGTTTCTCGGTCGCCCCGGCGACCGCATCTTCACGTTGTTGCATATGCCTGAAGCCACTTCGAGCGCGGGTTGCGTGCTCTTCGTTCCCCCCTTTGCCGAGGAGCTGAACAAGAGCCGGCGCATGATGGCGCAGGCCGCGCGGGCTCTTGCACAGTCTGGCCTGGCTGCCGCCTCAGTCGATCTCTATGGTACCGGGGACAGTGACGGCGAGCTCGAACAGGCGACGTGGGACAGGTGGATATCCGACGTGTGTGTCGCCGCAGGATGGTGCGCACGCGAAGGTTATCCCGTCAGGGGCGTCGTTGGAATTCGCGTGGGCTGCGCATTGGCCGCAGCGGCGGCGGCTCGGTTCCCGGAGCCCGTGCACAACGCGGTATTCTGGCAGCCGGTGGCCGCTGGTGCGCGCGCACTCGAGCAGTTCCTGCGCCTGCGTGTCGCGGCCTCGATGATGGAGCAGGACAAGAAAGAAACCGTAAAGGATCTGCGTGAGCGCCTTCGCCAGGGTGAGACGCTCGAAGTGGCGGGCTATCAGCTGCCCGCGGCACTCGCTGCTGCCCTGGAGGCCATCGATCTTGCGCAGCTGGCAGGTCCCGCCACGTACAACATTCACTGGATGGAGGTAGTGCGCGAGGAGAAGCCTCCGACACCCCCCACTGCAAACGCACTGGAGGCGTTGCGCTCCCGCGGCCGTACGGTCGCTTACCATCAGATCATCGGCGAGCCTTTCTGGTCCTCGACCGAGATCGTCTCCATACCCGATCTGCTTGCCCGCACGGTCGACGTGCTGCGCGGGGCCGCATGAGTGCACCGGCCGAAAAAGCGCTCCTCGTGAGCTGTCAGGGTGAGCAGCTGCTCGCCATTCTGCATCGGGCAGCGGCGGGCCCGCGGCCCGGCATTCTGATCGTCGTCGGCGGTCCGCAATACCGCATCGGCAGTCATCGTCAGTTCATCCAGCTAGCTCGCTCGCTGGCGGCCGCCGGCTATCCCGTGTTGCGCTTCGATTGTCGCGGCATGGGCGACAGCTCGGGCAGCTTTCCGGGGTTCGAGAACGTCGGCCCGGACATTCGCGCCGCCATCGACGCTTTCACCCTCGAGGTCCCCGATCTTCCGGGCGTCGTCATTTTTGGCCTGTGCGATGCGGCAGCGGCAGCGTTGCTGTACTGCCAGTCGGATGATCGCGTCGTGAGCCTGATACTGGCCAATCCCTGGGTGCGCAGCGCGAGCGGCGAGGCCAGGTCCTATGTGAAGCATTACTATGGGCGGCGGGTTTTTCAGGCCTCATTCTGGCGCAAGCTGCTCACCGGGCGCTTGAACGTGGTGGCGGCGTTGATGGACTTCTGGAACAAGCTGACACGCGCCCGTTCGGCGTCGCCGCCGCCGCAGACAGCGACGAGCTTCATCGATCGCATGCTGGCCGGGCTCAAATCGTTTGCGGGCCCCGCGCTCATCCTGCTGAGTGAGCGGGACCTGACAGCCCAGGAGTTTCGGGATCTGTGCGGGAGCTCGAGCAGCTGGGCAGCGGCCATCAGGCGGCCCCAGGTGAGGGTTCATGCGTGCGCTCAAGCCGACCACACCTTCTCCCAAGCCGGGAGCCGCGATGAGTCCACGTCGGTGGTGCTCGAGTGGCTGCAGCAGGAAATGGTTGCGGTACGGGCAACAGCGGCGCCGGCGGCCGCGGAGCGCGGAAGAAGGAGGTTGCCGTGACGCTCACAGGGCTCGCGTTCATGGTGGGCTTCATGGTTCTGCTCCTGCTGGCCCTCGCCCGTGATCCGATCTTCGGCCTGTTCGCCTACATCGCCGAGTTCTACCTGCATCCGGTGTCGCGCTGGTGGGGACACTTCCTGCCCGACCTGCGCTGGTCGATGCTCGCGGCGATCGTCACACTGTTTGCCATCCTGATCCGGTTGAAGTCGACGTCAGGCACGCAACGCCAAGCCTGGTACGCGACCATGCCCGGGAAGCTCATGATCCTGTTCACGATCTGGTTCTGGATCGGCTACCTGTGGGCGCTCGACAAGGACGTGCACGTGCCCGCGGCGGTATTCCTGACCAAGTACCTGCTCGTGTTCTTCATGGTCTACAAGCTGTGCGACACGCCCT
>CAZLYG010000047.1:10038-16851 GCA_964563075.1 uncultured Steroidobacteraceae bacterium
GCACGTCGCAGGCTGCTTCTACCTCGGGTTCCTGGCTTATGGATCGGATCCGTCGACTCGCCTCGATGGAGTGGGCGGCCCCGGCATCGATGACTCCAACACGCTCAGCATGCACCTGGACACTGGCGTCATGGCCGGTGCCATGCTGACGCTGCACCTGAAGGATTGGCGCCGGTACTTCTGCATCGTGGCAATCGCATTTGCGATGAATGCCATCGTGCTCACCGGCAGCCGCGGAGCGTTTCTGGCGATGATCGCCGGAGGCGCAATGCTCTATTACCTGCGGCCGGTCGCCTACAAGAAGATTTTCTATGTGTTTGCCGTGCTCGGTGTCCTGCTGTTCGTGCGCATGGCATCGACCCAGTTCTGGAATCGCATGGATACCGTGGAGGTTGCGGCTGCAGGCGAGGCGGGGATGGATAACAGCGCTTTGTCACGTTACGAAATGGCGAAGGCACAGCTCGCGATGGCGAAAAGCTATCCCTTCGGGGCAGGTCACCGGGGCTCGGAAGTTTTGAGCCCCAAGTATCTGGCGGCGCAGTACATGACGGCGGCAGGCGTGCGCTCCTCTCACAACGTGTTCCTGACCGTCCTGGTGGAGCAGGGCATCCCCGGAACGATCATCTTCATCACCTTCATCTTCTGGACCGGGGGCGCACTGCGCAGATTGAAGCGCGAGACCGCAGTCCCGAATCCCACACCGGAGCAGGTCACTCGCGCCGTGCAAGCGGCGGCCGTCGGGGGTGCTCTGACAGTGGTGCTGATCGCCGGTATTTTCGCCGACTTCTCCAAATGCGAGGTCCAGGTGTGGATGATGGCGCTGCTCGCTTCACTGCTGCAGCAGCCCGCGTCCGCGAAGGTGCCTGCCGTTGCGCCTGCGCTGGCGCCCGCGGGTCATCCCATAGGACATAGTGCGCGTGGGTGAGCTCCGTGACTGGAATTTCAATGTTCGATTCCCGCAATACGATGCGGCGCTCGCGTTCCGGACAAGGCAGGCCTGCATGAGAGCATTTATCCCGCCCCTGAAAGTCACTGCCGCGGTGTTGTGTTGCGCGCTGTTCGCAGCGCCGGCCTACGCCGCCTGGGATTTCGAGCCGACCCCGCTGGAGTGGCAGTCCTGGCCGGTGTACTGCCGAGTGCAGTATTCCTGGGTCAACGCGGGTTTCGAATTCACGTACGGCGGTACGGTGCCCAATGAGACGGTGCAGAACTGGAGAGAGATCATCGGCCCTGAAACCTTCACGGGCATGCATCACTGGTGCGCCAGCATTCATTTCCTCAATCGCGCTCGCGGCGAGGCCGACCCGAGGTTACGTACCTTCGAGCTGAACAGAGCTTCCGAAGACGCCATGTTCAGCTTTCTGCGCGCCGATCCCTCGAGCCCGGTGTACCCGAACATGGCGGTGACGGTCGCCCAGATTCGCGAGGCCATGGGCAAGCCCGAGGAGGCCGAGGAGGTATTGCAGAGGGGCATCAAAGCGCAACCGAAGCGCCCGGAAGCGTATGTCATGCTCGCGCTGTTGGATCGCAAGCAGCACAAGCTGGCGCAGTCCCGCGACGTGCTGCAACAGGCCGATGAGGCGACGGCGGGCACATCGTCGGAGATCCAGTACAACCTCGGATTGATCAATCTGGAGTTGGGAGATGGCGCCGCCGCGCACGCCAATGCACTCAAGGCCTACGGTCATGGTTATCCGCTGCCCGGGCTGAAGAACCTGCTCCGCAAGGCGGGTCGGTGGAACGATGCTGACGAGCAGGCGGTGAAAGCGTCAATCGCAGCGATTGCGGCGGGCCAGGCGCAAGCCCCGAATGTTCAACCGGTCGCGGCGCCCGCCACGGGAGCCCACGTTGCGCCGCCGGTCGCCGATAAGCGCTGACATTCAGGACGTTGCGGCTGCGCGAACATGGCCGCACAGGGCGTCATTGCGCGACCCGCCTCACCGGCTGCCCTCACCGGCTGCGGACGGTCGTGACGGACATTGCGGCTGTCATCTCGATTCGCCTTGTTCCGCCTGAGCCGCCGCGGCGGCGGCCTGCGCCTGCCGCTGTCGCTGTCGCTCGTAGCGCAGATCCGCGAAGGTCTTCAGTTTCGAGAACACCCGGCCTTTGAGCCCCCTGGAGAATGCCCAAAGATCTTCGTGCGGGCGGACGCAGTCCGCCCAGCGGGTCTTGTGCGGCGCGAGGTCGCCGAGAAAATCGTATTCCCGGCCGCCTCTCTGGAACGCACGTTCCAGGGAGCTGTGAATGACGCGCGAGCCGGCATCACGCAGCTCTGCGACGAATGAGGTCTTGAGCTGTCCTATCCAGCCCTGCCACGCGGCACACAGCGTGTACGCCGACGGCTGTTCCTTGATGTAGAGGACGTTGGCCACGAGCGCTCCGATGTCCGCAAGCCAGGGTAGCAGCCGCTGGTAATACTCGCATTGCGGCGTGCCGGCGACGATGGCCACACCGGCGTCGGACTTCCAACTGCGCGCCTCAATCTGGAGCATGTCATCGAGGAGGCGCTGCACGTCACTGTTCGACTCGTACCAGGCCATGCCCGTCTCACCCGCTTCCTTCATCATTCGCTGGGAGCGCAGGACGTTGGCACGCACCTTCTTTGCGCGCGTAGCGAGGTAGGCGGTCCAGTCGCGATCGATCGGCGTATAGGGAGACCTCTCGCCCGCACGTGCCGAAATTCCCGCAAACAGATCCAACGCGCGGATCGCCTGCGCCGTACGTCCATCGGAGACGAGATTATCGATCCGAAATACATCCCAGGCGGGCAAACTGCGCGCTCCGAGCAGCTCGGTCAGGGCCGCCTCCAGGTTTCCGGAGCAGACGACTTCTGCGTGATAGCAGAACACGTTGCTCGCCAGCTCCAGAGCCTGCAGCGGCAGGCCCATGAGCGTGCGGCGCCGGATGAGCAACGGGATGACGGCGACCGTGTCGGCGTGCCGAACCACGGCGACGCGGGTGGAGCTGCTCAATCCCCAGGCCGTGAGCGTGGCCCCCAGCCAGTTCGGATGCAGCGACGGATTGTAGTCACCGGAAGCGACGAGGCTCCCCCAGAGCTCCTTGACCTGGGAGGGCAGCGAGCCGAGCCCCTCATGGATTTCCACGCTCATGGGGCAGCCCCGCGGGCGTGAGGGAATGGCGTATCCGAACAGGTCGCTAGAACCTGCCGGATGGTGCGGATGAGGTCGACCACTTCTTGTTGTTCGAGCGACTGGTGACAGGGAAATTGCACCAGGCGGGTCTTGTAATACCGTGCTGTGGCGCACGGTTCTTCCGCCACCTCCTCCCAGCGGTAGACCGGCACGCCGGCGGCGCGCAGCGCCGGATACATTATGTCCGGGGCGCTGAGGATGAACGGGAATACGTAAGGAACGACACCCTCCGGAAGGTCGCTCCTGAGGGGCCGGCCCCCTTCGACGGAGCCCAGCCCGGCGGCGTACTCGGCGAAGATCTCCCGGCGGCGTTCAATCGCACGGCGGTGGTTGGAGAGCCGCAGAACGAGCCGTGAGGCCGCCGACATGGGGGTGTGGACCCACTCCTGCTGGAAGCCCAGGCTGCCCTGAGCAGCGCCGGGCGCGGAATCGGCCAGCTGGCTTGCGAGCTGCGGGCGGGCCGCCTTGGCGAGGCGGGTGGCCCCGGCCAGCAAGGCAGCCCCCCAGCGCAGCGCGCGGGGGCCGTGCCACTTCCCGGCCCGCTCTATCATGTTCGCCAACGCCTTGAGCTGAAAAAGCGCGCCCGGGGAGGAGAGCGGAGTGCGTTTGAGGGGTCGGCGGAATGAGACCAGGCAGCCGCCGTCGAATACGGGGAAGAACTTCATCAGGCTGCCCACGGCGAAATCGCCGCTGCGCCCGATCTCGTGCGCCGCCTGCGAGGGCAGCGTTTCTTGTGGGGCGGCACACCCTTGAGCAGGCACAGACCCTTGCGCGGCCACAGACCCTTGCACGGTCAACTGCGACCCCTGCGGGTCCCGTGGTCCGTAGAAGGCATGAGCGCAGTCCTCGATCAGGCTCAACCCGTGACGATCGCACAGGCGGCGCACCGGGGCATGATCCTGCGGAAAACCGAAGAAATGGACGGTCATGACGCAGCGGCTGCGCGGACTGAGGCGTGTTTCGAGGTCAGCCAGATCGATGTTCAGCTGCTCATCCACCCGATAGAAAACCGGCACCGCGCCGCGAGCCTCGATCGGAACACGCATCGCCAGGCAGTGGTAGGCCGGCAGCAGCACTTCCTCGCCCGGGCCGATCTCGAGCTGTTCCAGCGCCAGGGCAATAGCTGCGCGCGCGCTGGTCGTCAGCAAACTCTGTGATCCATCCATCAAAGTAGCCAGAACACCGGCGGGGGAAGCGGCCCGTGTGCGCCATAATCGCAGCGACCCGGACCGCAATACCGGCGTGATCGGCGCGCGCGCAGGGTGGGTTCCGATAGCGGGATTCGACATGGCCGGGTAGGGTGGCGAGCGCCTCCAAGAAAAACTGCCAAAAATTGTATCAGTTGGCCAGAGGGCGCCCGGGTTGCGCCGAAAGAACCATGCACGACGTCCTGATGATCGCCTTCCACTATCCGCCGTTCCAAGGCAGCAGCGGTGTGCTGCGGACGTGGAATTTCTCGCGCTATCTACCCGATCACGGCTGGTCTCCCTTGTTGCTTACGGCGGCCCCGCGCGCCTACGGTCCCGTGGTGGAGCGGCCGGGCGGGCTGAAGGTACCGCCGAATCTCAGGCTGTGGCGCGCCGCGGCGTTCGATACGGCACGGCACCTCTCCATAGGCGGACGTTACTTACGGTGGATGGCGCTCCCGGATCGCTGGATTTCCTGGTACCCGGCGGCCGTCGCGCGAGCCCTTTGGATCGTGCGCAGATACCGCCCGCAGCTGATCTGGTCCACCTACCCCATCGCCTCGGCACACCTGGTGGCCCTGACCGTGCAGCGCCTGACGGGGTTGCCGTGGGTTGCGGATTTTCGCGATTCGATGACCGAAGAGGAATACCCCGCCAACCCGACGGAACGCAGGCTCTACCAAAGCATCGAGGAACGCACGTTGAGGCGTACGGCGGCGGTGGTGTTCACCACCGAGGGAACGCGGCGTATGTACACGGGTCGTTACGGCCAAGAGGTGGCACGTCGCTTTCACGTCATCCCGAACGGGTATGGTGAGGACAGCTTCCAACGCGCCGAGGCCCTGCTGCGAAGCGGTTCCAGACGGCAGGATCGTTCCCAACTGCTGCTGATACACAGTGGCGTGCTGTATCCGAGCGAACGCGATCCGCGGCCGTTCCTGCAGGCACTCGGCAACCTGAAGGCGCAGGGACGGATCGCGGCGGCGCAGCTGCGCATCGTGCTGCGGGCGAGTGGCCATGACACGCTCATACAATCGCTGATCGATGCAGCCGGTGTGGCCGACATCGTGCAGCTGGCGGGCTCCATTGCGTACGAGCCGGCGCTCGCCGAGATGCTGGATGCGGACGCGCTGCTGTTATTTCAGGCGGCCAACTGCAATCACCAGATCCCTGCGAAGTTGTATGAATATCTGCGCGCAGGCAGGCCGATACTGGCGCTGACCGACGCACGCGGCGACACTGCCGCTGCGCTGCGTTCCGCTGGCATCGACACCATAGTCGATCTCGCCTCCAGCGCCGCTATCGAGGCCCGATTGCCGCAGTTCCTGCAGGCTGTCCGTGCGGGTGCCGCACCGCGCGCCGACCGCAGCATTGCGGCGCAGTTCTCACGCGAGTCGCAAACCGGCGATCTCGCGAAGTTGCTCTTCAACGCGAGTGGCGCCGGGTCGGCGGCATGACAGTTTGCAAGGCTTTTTCCGTAAAACCGTCCGCGGGTGGCGACAGATTCGGAGTGTCTGGCATGAATGTGTCGGCCTGTTACGACACCACGCACAAAAAAGTTTGCCGGTGTGAGAGATACGTCTTGAGTTCACGGGAGAGCCGGGCGAATAATCACACACGTCGCAGCGACTATGTCATTTGAGAGAGGAAGAAACGTGAAGCAACGAGCGTTGAATTGCGCGCGCGCGCTACTGATGGCAGCCGCCCTCGCTGCGGGAATCGCCACTTCACAGATTGCCGCTGCCTCGGCGCTGGGAGATCTGGCAGCCTCGATGGCACCGGGCACCTTTGCCCAGCTCAGCGGCATGAACAACTGGAACAGCGGCGCGATCCTCAGCCCGACCAGCATCTCCGGGTGCACCTCGGGCGACTACATCACCGAATATGCCGAAAAGGCCCCCTGGGACCCGGTGAACCGGCGCATGCTGTTTGTTGGCCAGGCGCACGGCAACTGCTATGGCGGGGAGTTCGTGATCTACACCGACGCGAGCAGCACCTGGAGCACCGGCCCGTGGCCCTCGGGGATATGTCAGAGCGGCACCGCCAGCAACCCCTGCTTCAGCCACGCGTATGGACATAACACCGTGGACCCCGCCACCGGCACTCTGTACTTCCGGCAGGCGTTCACGATGCAGTTCTTCAAGTTCAGCGGCGGGGCCTGGTCCTCGATCGCGTCCCCGCCGACCCAGAGCTCGCAGTGCTGCGGCGCGCTCGAGTTCTTCCCCGACATGAAGAAGCTGCTGTTTGTCGATGGCGACTGGGGAGTGTGGGCCTATGACCCGGCCGGCAACTCGTGGACCGAGCTTGCCAATGCGAACGTGGCGAATGCCGCGCCCGGCCTGCTCAACCTGCCGATGGCCTCGACCTCGGTTTTTGCCGTGTACAATCCTGTACAGAAGGTCGTGCTGTTTGGCGGCGGTACCACCGGGCTCTACAAGATCGACGCCACGGGCAAGATCACGACCCTGCATGCG
>CAZLYG010000048.1:0-6875 GCA_964563075.1 uncultured Steroidobacteraceae bacterium
GCCGCGCGTCCCATCGACACTGCTGCGGCCCGGGGAGACGCTGCACTCCAGTACGGTCTTTCACATGACCAGTGTCGGCGACCTGACGAGGGAGTCCAGAGCTCTAGTCAGGTAAGGGTTGCCGGCGGCTTCCCACAGCGTCCGATGGAATTCGAGGTCCCGTGCGGACGTGTCTACGATTGCATATAGTATAGAGTTTGGGCCGGCTCAAGAGAAGGCAACCTCCGTGTGACCGCAACCTCGGTCCGCTACCGTGTCACTGCCTTCGCGATCGGCCTCGCGGCGCTCGCCTACGTGCAACGGGTGGCCATCTCGCAGGCGGCTGAGGGGATTCAGGCCGAGCTGCATCTGGGGAAAGCTCAACTCGGCCTGGTGTTCGGCGCATTCGGATTGTCCTATGCGCTGTTCGAGATTCCCAACGGGCTGCTGGGCGACCGTTTCGGCGTGCGCACCACATTGACACGCATCGTCATCGCCTGGTCCGCATTCACCGCCCTGTCCGGCGCCGCCTGGAATTTCGCCTCCCTGTGGGTTGCCCGATTTCTGTTTGGTGCGGGCGAGGCAGGGTGCTTTCCCAACCTCACGCGGATGCTCAGTGCCTGGTTGCCGCTGCGGGCACGGTTGCGCGCGCAGGCGCTGATGTGGGCGTGCACGCGCTGGGCCGGGGCGGTCACGCCTCTGCTGGTCCTCGCGCTGGTCCGATGGCGCGGCTGGCGCTGGGCCTTCGTCGTGTTGGCGGGACTCGGTTTGCTGTGGGCGATCGCGTTTTATCGAGGGTTTCGCGATGACCCCGCGCAGCACCCTGCGGTCAACCCGGAGGAGCTGGCCCTGCTGCAGGCCGCGCGCAGCCTGACAACGCAGGAGGGAGAAAAGCATTGGTCGCGCGCGCTGCTGTCGCGTCCGGTGCTGATTCTCGTGTCTCAATACTTCTGCTTCTCTTACGTCTGGTACTTTTACGTCACGTGGCTGCCTTCCTATCTGGTCGAGGCGCGACACCTCACCGCGGCACAGGCAGCCGGATACGCGATGCTGCCGCTGGCCTTCGGCGGTGTCGGGTCGCTGGTCGCAGGTTTCGCCGCCGCGCGCTTCGCGCCGCGCAAGATCGCGTTCTACGGCTTCCTGCTCTCCGGTGTGCTGCTCTTTGCGGTCACGCGCATCGGGAGCACCACTGTGGCCATGATTCTCATGGGACTGGCGAGCTTCTGCAGCGATCTGACCATGCCGATCTCCTGGAACACCTGTGTGGAGATCGGGCGGCGTCACACGGCCGCCGTCTCGGGTGCCATGAACATGTTTGGCAACTTCGCCGGTTTCGTAGCGCCCGTGAGCGGCGGATTGATTCTCGCTCGCGCCGCGGGCGATTGGAACGAGCTCATCTATCTGATGGCAGGAGCGGCCGTGATTGCCGCGCTCTGCTGGATATTCCTCGATCCGACTACTGCGGCGGGCGAGCGGGTCGTGGACCGGGCGCCCGGCAGGGGCGCTCTGGAAGGGTAAGTCGCCAAACCGCTCGAGAGCGGCCGGGTGGCGAAGGAGAGTGCGTGAAGATCGATCTAACGGGGCGTACAGCGCTCGTCACAGGGGGCAGTCGTGGACTGGGAGAGGCGATGGCGATCGCGCTGGCCGCATCAGGTGCGTCCCTCGCGCTCGTGGCGCGCGACAGTGCCCGGCTGGAAAGCGTCAAGGCGGCAATCCGCGAGTCAGGCGGCCGAGCCGAGGTTTTCACCGCTGACGTGACCGACGAGCAGCAGGTGGGAGCGGCGTGTGAAGCGGTGAAGAAGGCCCTGGGCCCGATCGATATCCTGATCAACAACGCAGGCATCAACATACGCAAGCGGCTCACGGATTTCTCACTCGCCGAGTTCCGCAGCGTGATTGATTCCAGCCTCATCAGCACGTTTCTGATGTCGCGCGCGGCCCTGCCGCAGATGCGTGGCCGCGGTTATGGCCGCATCGTCAATCTGAGCTCGATACTAGCCCATGTGTCATTGCCCGAGCGCACGGCGTATTCGTCGGCCAAGTCGGCACTGTTGGGTTTCACCCGGGCGCTGGCGCTGGAGGTCGCCATGGAGGGGATCACGGTGAACAGCATCAGTCCAGGCCCGTTTCTTACCGACATGAATGCGGCAGTGATCAACAACCCGGAAGCCAATCGGCAGTTCGTGGCAAGTCTGCCGGTCGGGCGCTGGGGCAAGGTGGAGGAGGTCGCGGCACTGGCGTGCTATCTGTGCTCGGAAGCGGCCGGGTTCCTCACCGGCACGGACATCCTCATCGATGGCGGATGGACGACGAAGTAACACCATGCCTGCGACGTGTCGCGGCTCTGCCGCTTGGAAGGTAACGGGCGCTGTGGTGCTGGCGTGCGCGGCTACGGCGGTGTTGGTGCAGGCGTCACCGGGTGCACCGCCGACACCATCGGAAATACCGCGTGCGCCGCCCGGGTCACCTCGTACATCGCAGGGCGTACCGCAAGCGCGCGGGGCAGGCGAGGCCGTGCGTGAATTTCTGGGATTGGGCCCAGCGCCGGATGCAGCGGCTGCAAAACGCGGCGCGCGGATATATGCGGCAAACTGCGCGTTCTGTCATGGTCCGCAGGCGCGGGGCGCCGAAGGGCCGAGCCTCGTCTACTCGGAGTTGGTGCTGAAGGATCAGCAGGGCACGCTCGTGGCAGACTTCCTCAAAGGCGGGCGGCCTGAGAAGGGCATGCCGGCCTTTGCGACACTGGCTGACGAGCAGCGCAAGGACGTGGCCCAGTTCCTGCGCCAGCAGATCGAGGACGTCGCCAACCGGGGGACGTATCAGGTGAAGAACATTGTCCTGGGGAATCCCCGGCAAGGTGAGCGTTATGTCGCCGCTCATTGTCTGGGATGCCATTCCGTTACAGACGATCTGCGGGGATTGGCCGCGAAATGGCGCCCGATCGATCTGCAGCGTTATTGGATCATGCCGCCCCGTTCAGGCGCAGGCCGTGCCATCACGGCGAGGGTGCGCACGCCGCGGGGTACCTGGCAGGGCCGGGTGGAGCAGATCGACGACTTTGAGATCGTGCTTGCCGCTGATTCGGGCGCGCCGGTGGCGATCAGCCGCGATCCCGGCGTCGAAGTGGAGCTGCACGATCCCTTGGCACCCCATGTGGCGATGGTCGGCACTCTGGCCGACAGCGACATGATCAACGTCACCGCCTACCTGGAGAGGCTCAAGTGAGGCGCGGCTCGATGAACACCCTGTCAGTCAGCCGACGTGCGCTCGGGGGCGCGCTGGTGCTTGCGATGCTGCTGTGCCCGGGCTACGCCAGCTCGCCGGATAGCACGACGGGTGATCGCCCCACCACCTCATGGCCGACGTTCAACGGGGATTACTCCGGTGAACGCTTCAGCCCCCTGCGACAGATAGACGTGTCGAACGTGGCGTCACTGCAGCTGCAGTGGAGCTACCGCATCACCGATGTGGGCGCGCAGCGCGGCGCCCCGGTGCCAGTCATCAAATCCACGCCCTTGCTGGTGAAGGGGGTCCTCTACTTCACCATTCCCAACAAAATCTACGCGGTGGATGCGCCCACCGGCACGATGCTATGGAGTTATTCCTGGGTGGATCGGGGCGGGCATCTGGTCGGCAACCGCGGTCTGGGCATGTACGAGCACTGGCTGTATTTCCTCGGGCCGGACGACTGGGTGATCTGCTTGGACTCGGCCACCGGCAAGGAGCGCTGGCGCCGGCAGATCGCGGATGCGCGGCTCCAGTATTTCACCACCACCGCCCCGCTGGTCATCAGGAATCACGTGCTCGTCGGAGTCGGCGGCGATGCGATGGACGTCCGCGGGTTCCTGGTATCGCTCGACCCGGACACCGGCGCAGTGCAGTGGAAATGGTGGAGCACGCCAGGCGCGGGCGAGGCCGGCATCAGGACGTGGCCCTCGCCGGAAGCGGCGCTGCATGGCGGCGGTGGTACCTGGCAGCCGGGGACCTACGACCCGCAGCTGAATCTCCTCTACTGGGGCACGGGCAATACCAACCCCGTGTTTGCCGGCCAGGGACGCCGCGGGGCCAATCTCTACACCGCGAGCATCGTGGCGCTCGATCTCGACAGCGGCAAGCTCAAATGGCACTTCCAGGTGTCCCCGCACGACACGCATGATTGGGACAATACGGAGATGCCGGTGCTCATCGACACCGACATCGATGGCAAGCCGCGCAAACTCCTGGCGCAGGCAGCGCGCAACGGCTGGTTCGTGGTGCTCGATCGGACCAACGGCAAGGCGCTGGTGAGCACACCCTATGTCAAGCTCAACTGGGCCAAAGGCGTCGACAGACAGGGCCAGCCGATTCCCGATCCGGCCAAAGAGCCGACGGTCTCGGGGAGCATGACGATTACCAGCGCGACGAACTGGATGTCCCCGAGCTACAGCCCGGCAACGGGCCTGTTCTATGTCAACGCGGTGGAAGGCTTTGCGATCTACTATCTGCTCGATACCGATCCCCGGCCTTCCGGTTACGGTGGCACGGCCACGGGCCTGGGTACGAGCACGAGATTGTTGAAGGCGCTCGATGTCAGAACAGGCAAGGTTCGCTGGGAGCATGCGTACCCGAGCCTGAAGGGTGCACCCCCTACCGTGGGCCCTGGCCTGCTGAGCACGGCCGGCAACCTGCTGTTCACCGGCGACGACCAGGGGAACCTGATTGCCTTCAGCGCCGACCGGGGGAACATCCTCTGGCACTTCCATGCGAGCGCCGCACAATCCAACGGCCCCATCACGTATATGCAGAACGGACGACAATGGGTGGTGCTGGCCGCGGGCGATACGCTGTATGCCTACACGCTCGCGCCGGCCGCGCTGAGCCGGGCAACACCATGAAGGCGTGCCGGTCTGCAGGCCTCGTCGCGGCATTGCTCATGACAATGGCCGCCCAGGGTCTGCACGGTGAGGAGAAGCCGCCGGATACGCCAACCAACCCGTTTGGTGCGGATCCTGCTGCCGCCGAGGCGGGCAAACGGGTGTTCGACGCGACATGCGTCGTCTGTCACGGTGCCGGCGGAGCGGGCACAGAGCGTGCGCCGCCGCTCGATTCAGGGCAGTTCAAACACGGGGGCGAGGACTTCGAGGTCTTTCGGACCATCCAGGGCGGCGTGCCTGGAACGCAGATGCCATCGTTCTCCTCGCTGAGCGCCGACCAGCTCTGGCACCTGGTGTCTTACGTGCGCTCGTTGTCGCGAGCTCCGGGGGCTGCGAACGGCGTGCACGCAACTGGGGACGCGAGCCGGGGCGAGGCGCTGTTCTTCGGCACCGCGCAGTGCTCCACGTGCCACGAGATCAACGGTCGTGGGCATCCGCTGGCGAACGATCTCTCCACAGCCGGACAGCAGACGCCTGCAGCGATCGAGGCAGGCATCGAGCATCGCTCGAGCCGGGAAGGCTTCGGCGCACCGAGCCTCCGCTATGTCGACATTACCTTGCGAGACGGATCCTCCCTGGAGGGACTGGTCAGGAACGAAGACAGTTTCTCACTCGTGGTTCAGACCCCGGATGGCGACTACCGCTTGCTCGAGCGCAGCAGGATTCGCACGCTGGTCAACAGCGGGCGTCTCCTCATTCCGACAGCTCTCGTGCAGCGGCTGTCGGCCCCGCAGAAGGCGGACCTGCTGGCGTATCTGACACAGCAAAAGCAACGTGCTGCCGTGCCAATCGACGGCGCCCCGGGTGGCCTGAGCTTCGAGCGTCTGGCGCATGCGGAACGTGAGCCGCAGAACTGGCTGACGTACTGGGGCAGCTATCGCGCGGAGCATTTCAGCGAGCTCAAGGGAATCGATCGGAGCAACGTGTCGCGCCTGCAGGCGCGGTGGGCGATGCCGATGCCCGGCAGCTCGCCGCTGGAGGCGACACCGCTGGTGGTGGATGGGGTGATGTACCTTTCCGCGCAACCCGGAGACGTCCGTGCGCTGGACGCTCGCAGCGGCCTCGAGATCTGGAGCTTCCATCACGAGCAGGAAAGAGTGAATCCCTTCCAGATCAATGCCAACAATCGGGGCGCGGCCGTGCTGGGCAAGCGCGTTTTCCTCGCCGCCCTGGACGATAACCTCATCGCCCTGGATGCCCGCAGCGGGCGCGTGCTGTGGCAGCGGCGCATAGCTGACAGCCTCGACGGCTATACGATGACGGGCGCTCCGCTGGCGCTCGATGACAAGGTCATCATCGGTGTGTCAGGCGGCGAGATGGGCGTTCGCGGCTTCCTCGAAGCTTATGCAGTGAGCGATGGGCACCGCCTCTGGCACTTCGACACGATTCCCGGCCCGGGGGAGCCCGGACACGAGAGCTGGTCAGGCGACTCCTGGAAGACCGGGAGCGGCGCGACGTGGCTCACGGGCAGCTATGACCCGCAGTTGCATCTGCTGTACTGGGCGGTCGGCAATCCCGGTCCCGACTTCTATCCGCTCGATCGGCAGGGGGACAACCTGTACACCTGCTCGGTGCTGGCGCTCGATCCCAACACGGGCCGCCTGGTGTGGCACTACCAGATGACACCGCACGACACGCATGACTGGGATTCGACGGAGGATCTCATCCTTGCCGAAGAGCCGGTCGATGGACGCCCGCGCCAGGTGCTGCTGCATGCCGATCGCAATGGCTTCTTCTACACGCTCGATCGGGCCACCGGCCGGTTCATTTCGGCCGTGCCGTTCGTGCAACAGACCTGGAACAAGGGGTTCGGACCCGATGGGCGCCCCATCATCGATCCGGCCTCGAACCCGACGCCCGAAGGGCAGCGCACCTCCCCGGGAGTCGGCGGCACGAACTTCCAGGCGCCCTCCTATGACGCCATTCACCACGTGCTTTTCCTGAGCTTCATCGATTCGGAAGGAGTTTCGAGCTATCAGCCGG
>CAZLYG010000048.1:6885-16847 GCA_964563075.1 uncultured Steroidobacteraceae bacterium
CACAATACCGGCGGGGCCAGAATTTCACGGGCGCCCATTTCGGTGCGAGCCGCTCACCCTCGAGAGAGTCCGTCCAGGGCGTCATGGCCCTTGATACGCTGACCGGGCGGCGACTCTGGACGTTTCCCCTGGTGCGCGGCTCGCTCGAAGCGGGTGTTCTGGCCACGCGCGGTGACGTCGTTTTTGCCGGGACCGCCGAGGGTAATCTGCTGGCGCTGGATGCGAGCACAGGCAAGCCTCTGTGGCACTTTCAAGCGGGCAGGCCCATTGCGGCCTCACCGATGAGCTATGCCGTCGATGGCACTCAGTACGTGGCCATCGCGGCGGGGAACACGTTGTACAGCTTCGCCTTGCCCGACCGGGCTCCAGGAGATCGATGATGCCGCTGCTGCGTGGATCGCTACAATGGTGGGCTGGCAGCCTGGCGACCTTGGTCATGTCGACCCTGTTGCCTGCTGCGGCGCTTGCCGCTGGAGACACGCTGCTCATCGACGCGATCGACGTCGAGGGGGGAGCTGCGACGCTCTACATCACTCCGGAACACAAGTCGCTGCTGATCGACTCAGGTTGGACTGCCGAAATCGGTGCCCGCGATCCGGACAGCGCACAGCGTATCATTGCCGCGGCTCGCCGCCACGGCCTGTCCAGGCTGGATTACCTGCTGATCACGCATTATCACGTCGATCACGTCGGCGGTGTGCCGGAACTGTTGAGCGAGTTTCCTGTGGGCACAGTACTGGATCACGGGCCGAATCGCGAAACGCCCCCTCCCGGTGCAAAGCCGGCCTCCCTGGCATTCCAGCCGGCCACGCTGTATCCCAGGTATCTCCAGGCGATTCGCGGGCACGAGCACCGGACGCTCAGGCCCGGGGATACGCTCGAGATCGGATCGTTACACCTGACGGTGGTGACCAGCGACGGTGTTGCGCTCGATCAGCCGCTGCCCGGGGCTGGCCGCCCAATCGCCGAGTGCACCGGCATGCCACTGATGGACCAGGACGGTGGCGAGGAAAATGCGCGCTCCGTAGGAGTCATACTGAGGTTCGGCCATGCGCGCATCGCTTCCTTCGGTGATCTGACCTGGAACATGGAGAAAAAGCTCGTCTGCCCGCGCGACAAGCTCGGGCCTGTCGACCTGTTCTTCGTCTCCAATCACGGCACCGATCTCAACAACAGTCCGGCACTGTTACACGCGCTGGCGCCGCGGATCGCCATTGTGGGGAACGGCGCGAAGAAGGGGGCCGAGGTCAAGAGTTTCGAGACGGTATCGCACTCGCCTCGTCTGGCCCGTCTGTGGCAGCTTCACTTCGCCGAGCGTGCCGGTGCCGAGCACAATGCCCCCGAGGCCTACATCGCGAACCCGAGCGCCGGGAGCGACACGCATGCCTCTTTGGAAGTGGCGGTGACGGAGGAGGGTGCCTTCACGGTGACCAACGACCGCACTCACTTCTCCGAGAGCTATCCACCGGCAGCCACCGCTCCCGCAGCCCGCTGATGCTCGGCTTTGCAGCGGCAACCATGCGAAAATCGGGGGCACCGGTGGTTGACCCGACAAACTGAGCCCGTCATGAAGAAAGCCCTCGCCTTTGCTGCTCTGGCGTTCTCTACCTCGGTTGCGTGCGATGCCGCGGCCCCGACGCCCGTGCCGGAAAACCTGCTGGCCTGCTCGAAATTGCAGGATGCAGCCGAGCGCGTGCGCTGCTATGACACCCAGATCGCCGCGATGAGCTCAGCGACGGCAAGCAAGTCTGCGCCGGCGGCCGCGGGCAACACCCCCGCCGCCACCGCGTCCGCCGCCAGCCCTGCGCCCGCCGCAGCCGTTGCAACCCCGGGATCTCCCGCGGGGGCCGCCGCAGCCGGGCCCGCGGCGCCTTCCGTTCCGACCGCTACGGCATTGGCCGCCACGCCGACGACCCGTCCGGTCACCGCCGCCCCCCCGGCAGTACCGGGCCGGCAGCCTGAAGCGGCTTCCTCAACCCCTCCGGTCGCCTCGGACCGGTCGCCTGCGGCGGAGTTTGGCCAGGAAGAGTTGCCTCAGGCGCAGCAACCCAGGAAGGGGCCGCAGTCGCTGAGCTCACGGATTACCGCTCTGACGGCAGTGGGCGCGAAGAAGTACCTCATCTCGCTCGAGAACGGACAAGTCTGGCGCCAGCAGGAATCGGCCCAGGTCGCTTCGTTCTTCCATGTCGGGGACGATGTGCGGATCACGAAGGGAGCGCTGGGCTCATACCAGCTGTCGACCGTCGCTGCCGGCGAGAAGAACTGGATCCCGGTCATGCGGATGCGCTGAGGCCGAGGCAGCACTGGGAACCCGTTGCGGGTCCCCGATCTGCGATGCATCCCGGAACCGGCGGCCCGAAAACCGGCCGGATAAAAAAAGCGGCGGGCACGATGGCCCGCCGCCTCAGTCTCACTTCCTTGACCTTGCGCCCTTAGAACCGGGCCTTCAAGCCGAGGAAGAACGTACGACCATACACTCCGTCGGCATAGAAGCCGCTATTGGTATTGCCGGCGCCATCCACGGGGTAGGTGTATGCAGTCGGGTTCTGACAACCCGGCGCGCCGCCGCAAACCGCGCCGAGGTTCGTACCCACCGGATAGTTGGCGTAGGCACCGGTGATCGGCGGCTCCTTGTTGAACAGGTTCTGGATGCCGCCGCGCACCTGCAGGATCGTGTTGATGTTCCAGCTGAAGGACAGGTCGAAGGCGCTCCACGCGGGTGTCGCGATATTCGTGTTGGGCGTGTAGCCCAACAACGTGCCCGGGGCACCGCCCGCCACCGCCTGGTTATTCTTGATGACCGCCTGCTGGAAGGTGTAGGCCGCGTCATGCACCGACGGATAGAACTGCCAGTACAGGTTCATGGTGAACGACGGCAGGACGTAGCCGATGTTCGCAGTCAGACGGTAGCCGTACGCACCCGGGTTGGTGCCGGCGAGAGTGGGCCCCAAAGAGTCCTTCCAGTTGACGTCCACGTCGAACGCCTGCGGCGACTGCTTCGTCTTGTAGTAATCCAGCAAGGTGTCCTGTGTGCTGAAGCTCACGCCGCCGGGAACTTTCAGTCCGAGATCGGCAAGCTGGGCGAACCAGTTCAACTGCAGATCGATGCCCTGAATGCCGACCGTGCCCAGGTTGTTGTAGACCAGTGTCGACACCGTGCCGCCGCCGGTAGTCTGGTTGCGACCGACGTTCAAGCACGCCGGCGTTGCCGCCGCCGCCGCCGCCTGTGCGGCGTTGGTGACCTGGTTGAGCCCGTAGCACAGGTAGTTGACGTAGTCGGGTGACTCGAGCCCGATGGCGTGCTTGATGTCGATCTGCCACCAGTCGACCGCAGCCGTGAAGCCGGAGATCCAGGGGCTGTCCCCCAGATTGCTGAGCACGAAGCCGCCGGTATAGGTATCCGCCGTCTCCGATTGCAAGGTCGAGGTGCCCGACTCGTTGAGCCACGCGAACGCCGCCGGGGCTGCGGCGCTGGACTGGTTGGTATTGCCGAGCGACGCCCCGCCGGGGGCCGTCGCCGGTGCGCCATAGTAGTAGCGCGCCCCGGCTGCGCTCATCTGTGCCTGGCAGATCAGGTAGGTGCTGAGTGCGCCCGCCGCGGTCTGGCCAGGGGCCAGGTGTGTTGGGCCGGCGCTGGCGCTGGCGCTGTAGTCATTGTCTGCGCCGCCGGCACCGTACAGGGCGGGAGAGCGGACCGAGCACGGATCGCCGAACTGGGCGCCGCCGCCAAAGTACTCCTGGGTACCGAGGTACAGCTCACCGAGGTTCGGCGCACGTGTCGCGCGGTTGTACCCGCCGCGAATGCGGAACTGCTTGATGACCTGCCAGTCCAGGTTGACCTTGTAGGTGGTCGCGCTGGGAATGTTGACGGAGAACGTCGAGTAGCGGCCGCCGATGTCCAGGTTCAGCTTCTGGGCGCCCGGCAGATCCGACAGCACCGGGATGTAGATTTCCGCGTAGCCGTCACGCGAGCTCAGCTCGTTGTTGACCGTGCCGAGCGGGTACAACCCGATGGTCTGATCCAGGAAAGAGGAGGTGGACTGCAGGTTGTCCGGTACGAACTGCGCGGCATCGCGCCGGTACTGGTAACCCACCGCGGCGCTCACATCGCCGGCGGGCAGCTTGAACATCGTGCCCTGGAAGTTCGCCTCGACGATATCCTGCTGGATGGCAGTGAACGTCTGCAGCGGCGCCTGGATGGCGGTCATACAATCGGAGGAGGCCGACTGATCGCCCATGAAGAACGTGTTGTAGAAGCCGCTGGTGCAGGTGCTGGGCACCGACGTGCCGAAGTAGGTGCTGGCACCGTTCGCGTTGCCCTGGAAAGACTGGCCCTGACCATACCCGGGAGAGTCGACCACCGCGCGGTAACGCTGCAGCGAGTCGCTGCCGTAGCCATTCTCATAGTTCGTCGACTGTCCGCGCGAATAGTACAGATCGCCCGTCCAGTCGCCGAGCATGACCGGGAACTTGATGCCCGTCTCGATCTGCCACTGCGACGACTGGTCGACCGTCGAGCGCTGCAACGCGCTGTACTGCGGCAGGTAATTCACGATCCAGCTCTGGCTGGCTTGCGGATACGCGCCCGGAGGTCCTCCCGGGCAATTGATGGAGATCGTCGGACTGATCGCCGGGTCGCACGCGATGGCACCGCCCAACAGGCCGGGCGAGAGCCCGTTCGGGGGCTGGCGGCTCAACAGCAGCATGGCCAGCTGCCATGGCACCGGGTGCTGCTGGCCCTTGGTGCCCGGCCCGATGTAGTTCGGATTGGCGTAAGCGCCGGGGGTGCCGGCGGCAAAGGCGTTGTAGATCTGTTGCAACTGCGCCTGCGTGGTCGCCGGGGTGACGGCCGAGGGCAGGATCGGGCTGTCGGTGTTCGCATTGAACGGGACCTGCGCTTCCCAACCGAAGGTGCCAGTGGTTGGGGTGGGGAGCAGGGTCGCGGTCTGGCTCAACGCGTAGCGCGCGTCGCTGTAGAACTGAATCTTGTCCGTGATGTCGTAGTCGCCGCTGGCGAAGAACGAATAGCGCGTCTGCGGCTCGCTCACCAGGGCGAGCGGGTTGTTCCACTTCACTTCCTGCACCACGCCGGGAGGCGTGCTGGCGGAGTTGACCACGCCGGGGTCGTACGTGTTGTACAACGCGTAGCCGCCGCCGCTCGTGGGTCCGGTGTAGTTGCCGTTGGCAACCGGCCCGGTGTTGGTGAATACAGTGCCGTTGGTGTTGAAGTAGAAATTGCTCAGCACGCAGCTCTGGGGAAAGGTGCAGACCTGCGGGACGTGGCTGGTCGGGTTGATGGTGGCCTTCGGGAATATCGTCTGGAACGCGGCGGAGGTCGGCGAGCCGACGCCGACGGCAAAGCCGCTCTGCTGGAAGAAGAACGCGTTGGAACCCTGGCCGCCGGAGCCCGGCTGCGGCGGCGGTGACTGCGGATCGTTCGGGTCATTCCAGCCGTTGAGGTAGAAGTCACGGTTGCGCGCGGCCGCCGACTGGCGGTTGTAATACTCCATGCCCATGCTCATGTGGCCCTTGCCATCGGCAAACTTGGTACCCATGAGCGCGGAGACATCGAGCTGATTGCCGTCGCCGGCCTGCGTGATGCTGTCCTGGGCATCGACGATCAGGCCCTGAATGTCCTTCTTGAGGATGAAGTTCGTGACACCCGAGATAGCGTCCGCGCCGTACGCAGTGGAGGCGCCACCGGTAATGATCTCCACACGGTCGATCATGGCCGCCGGAATGCCGTTGATATCCGTCACCATCAACGCGTTGATCGGTGTCGTGCGGTGGCCGTCGATCAGCACGAGGCTGCGGTTCGGACCCAGGCCGCGCAGCGAGATGGTGGAGATACCTACCGTGTTGACAGCCGAAGGCTGCACGTCAAATTCCCCGGTCGTAGGTGTCTGTGCCGGGTTGTAGTTCGGCATGTTGTTGAGGTAGGACTCGAGGTTCAGCCCGGCGCGCTGCTCGATCGCCTCGGAATCGACGGTCACCAGGGGACTGTTGGACTCGAGGTCCTTGCGCTTGATGCGCGACCCGGTGACGGTGACCTCTTCGAGAACGGGCGCGGCAGAAGTCGCTGCGCCTGGACTCGGCCCAGCGGCCTGGGCCTGCACGCGCGGCGCCGCTGCCATTATTGCCACTGTGCCGAGCGCGACCGCTACCGCGGTGCGGATCGAATACGACGCGAATTCAGACTGTTTCACGGACATTGTCCCCCCTGGCCCTGGTTGCCGACTCGCCGGAGGAGGGAGCGCCGACGTCTGTTGCGTGTTCGCAACATTGCTCCTCCTGCGGCGTGCTTCAAAAACGCCATGGCGCGCCCGCAACGAGGGCACACCTTTTCTCCAATCCTGCCAGTGCGCGGGCGCGACATTTCCACCCGGAGAGAAGTCACCATCCATCGCAAGCGCACGAGACCTTGAGCCAAGTCGCTGGCCGCTCGCGGGTGTTCCGCGGCATCCTCCCCGCCTTAAGTGCCCAGGGAGGCCCTCAGAGGCCCGTCAAGATGGAGGATCAGGTCGACCGGCGCCGTGAACGTCGCGGTAACGCGGGGCTGCGGCAGCCGGCTGTGGTTCCTGCATCCCGTCGTGGGCCTGGCGTTGCTTTTGGCCCACCGCTGGCCGAGACCGATCACTCGGGCTACTGGTGCGTGCGGCCACGGCGAGCTATCGGGAGACGGTCCGTGGTGGCAACAGCACACGCAAGCGTGCGAGGTCGCCGAATGCCTTTCCGCTTTGCTGGTGACAGGCCACCCCGCCTCAATCGCGGCGCCTGGTTGACGTCCGGTGGCACACGGTACTCGCGGCCGCTGACACACCTGCGCCATGTTTGGAGGTGGTCCGAACGTTATCCCGCGCAGGCTCGTGCGGCTGCGTGCACTGTGATCCGACGCGCGCGCGCGAAAAGTGACTAAAATGACCCATGCCGATCAACAAGTCGAACTCCTCCGTGGCCTCGCAACCCAACACGAGCACGCGTGGCAAGCGTGCACGCTCGCTCGCCAGACCGCGACGGCGCAAGCAGGAAGCGCGTTGGATGCCGGAAGTCTCCGAGACCGGCGAGCTGTTTTTGCGTCGTCGGGAGGGTGTCGACGCGGGAATGCCCGAGGACATGAAGTATCCGTTCTCGCAGGGGCTGACCTTTGTCGCGCGCCGCTGGCGGAATTTCATGAACGAAGAGCTGCGCGCCGTCGGCCAGAGCCAGGCCCGCTGGGGCATTCTCTATTGGATCACCGTGTTCGGGGATACCGTGAATCAGACAGAGCTGGCGGATCGCATCGGTGTCGAGCAGCCTACGCTCGGCCGAGTGCTGCGGGATCTTGAATCCGAAGGGTTGATCACGCGGGCTCCGGGTCACGGCGACCGGCGAGCGAAGGTGATCCGATTGACGAAGGCAGCCGCGCCGCTCATGCGTGACATCAACCGGATCCAGGCCGCGGCGCGCGAACGGTTGCTGCGCGGCATTCCCGCCAGAGACCTGCAGATGTGCATGGCCGTGTTCGCCCGTATCCTGTCGAATATCGACGAGCACTGAGGCCGCAAGCCTGCAGCCGTCACTCGGCAGCGCGCACCGCTCCGCGTCGCTCCATCAGGCCGATGACCAGCATGCAGAAGAAGAACACGGTGGGGCACAGCGAGAGGAAAAGAAACGTGTCCTTTGCGGGGAGGGTCGAGGCGATGACCGCCGCCATGATCCCGCCTCCCACCCAGGGACCTGCCACCGAGCCCACCTTGCCGACGGCTGACGCCCATCCCGTGCCCAAGGCGCGGTGTGTAGTCGGATAGAACGTCCCGGTGATGCTGATGATGCCGTAGTGGCTGCCCCCCAGAAATATGTACAGGAGTGCCATCGTCGCGATGAAGGCCGTGTGACTCACCGGGACGAAGCCGAGGGTGAGCAGGAAAGGGACCGCCACCGCGGGCAACAAAGCGACGCTGATCGGCCCGAGCCGGTCGGTGAAGCGCATCAGCAGCAGGGCTCCGATCGCCCCGCAAACGGAGTTCGCAAACGAGGACCACGCGGCACCCTCGCGGCTCAGCCCCATTCTCTGGAACAACATCGGGCCCCAGCTGGTAAAGAAGAACGTGCTCATGGAGCTTGCGGCGTACGCCAGCCAGACGAGCGGCGTGATCACACGCAGCGGACCGCGGAACAGGGCGGTGAGGCCGTGCAGCACTGCGGCGACCCCGCGTCGATTGCCGTCGGCAGGATCCTGGCCCGAGAGGATGAAGGTCGCACCCTCCACGTCGTCTCGCTCCGGCGCGAGCTGACGCACGATGCGTGCGAGTTGCTCCGTGCGGCCGCCCCGTGTGGCCAGGAAGCGGAGCGACTCGGGCAGCGCCCGGAACAACAACGCCGCCGCCAGCAACGAGGCCACGCCGCCGAACACGAAGACTCCCTGCCAGCCGAATGAAGGAATCAGCAATTTCACGGCAATCGGGCCGGCTACCGCGACGCCGATGCCGTAGCCCATCATGACGACGGTGACAATCGTGGCCCGGTAGCGGCGCGGCACATACTCGACACTCAGCGCCCAGGTCAGCGGCACGGCACCGCCGAGCGCGACGCCGTTCAGCAGCCGCAGCAGCAGTTGCTGGTGATAGCTCGCCGCCGCGGCAAAAAGTAGCGTCAGCAGCCCGAAGGCGGCGGTCGCGCAAACGATGGCGCTGCGGCGACCCAGGCGATCGCCGAATATGCCGAACACGATGCTGCCGATCAGGGTGCCCAGGATGCCGCTGGTCAGCACATCCTTCCACATGGCCGTATTCAGCCCGTAGGCCTTCATCACGTCCGGCGCCGTGAACGGAATGACGTTCAGGTCGTAGCCATCCAGGAACATGACGAGCGAGGAAACCAACACCAGGCGCACGACGAACCAGCCGAGCTTCTGGCCCTCGACGATATCGACGACATCGATGCAGCGGGTGGCGGGCTGGGGCGCAGGCTTTGCGTTCACCTGGCTGGCCTCGTGGGCGAACGCGGCGCCCGCGGCCTCACGCGATGTAGCGGCATGCGAGGAACGACGGCCCTGCCGGGACGCAGCTCAAGGACATGCGCGCAGCGCGAAGTGAAGCATGCTCTGCATCGGATCAAGCTTGCTCGTCCTCGCGCGAAGCTGTCAAGGCACGCCGCGCAGCCGCCAAGGCACGTCGCCAATGCACGCCGCCAATGCAAAGCATGCTCCGGGTTTATTTTTTCGCCGCGCTGGACTAACGTTGGCTGCGAGGTGCCGGAGAGCGAATCGATGCAGCACCACGAACGCACATTGCGAGGCGGCCGGATGATGCGTGAGGTTGCCGAAAGCAGCACATACCGCATCCTCGAGGTCCTGCCGCTTACGGGGGCGTTGGGGGCGGAGATCCATGGGATCGACCTTGGGCAGCCGCTGAGCGCGGCGGCGGGGCAAGAGATCCTGCAGGCGCTGTACGACCACCTGGTCATCTATTTTCCCGACCAACATTCGTTCACGCGTGAGCGACACCTGGAGTTCGCGCGGCTGTTCGGCCCGCTGCAGAAGATTCCCCACATCTTCAGCGTCGACGGCTATCCGGATGTGCAGATCGTGCGGCGCGAGCCGGGCGAGTCGCGCCGCTACGTCGGCGAAGGCTTTCATGCCGACTCCACCTTCATGGCGACGCCGCCCACGACCGTGACCATGCACTGCATCGAGGCTCCCGAGGTGGGCGGGGATACTGCGTTCGCCAATCTGCAGCTCGCGTACGAGACGCTCTCGCCGGCGCTGCAGAAGCTCCTCGGCGGGCTGCGGGCGGTGCACAGCGCAGCGCGCCTGTTCGGCTCGCGCGCCACCGACCCGACCCAGGTGATGATGAAGGAGATGCAGGTCGCGGAGGGCGACGCCGAGGTCACGCATCCGATCGTGCGCACGCATCCCGGAAGCGGCCGCAAGGGCTTGTTCGTGCACGCGGCCTACACTCAACGCATCGAGGGAATGACAGCGG
>CAZLYG010000049.1:0-16693 GCA_964563075.1 uncultured Steroidobacteraceae bacterium
TCATGTCTCGGGTGCGAAGCAGATGAAAACGCGCGCAGCGCGGGCGGAAAGGTGTGTCCCGATGATCTTGAGCGGCCGAGGGTTCAACGAGCGTAGTGATTGAGCCGCGGGTCCGATCGGCAGCAGTAACACCTTGTTGCTCGATCGCAATGGCCTCCAGGCGCTGTACCGTCGTCCACGCGCGCTCAGAATGCCGCATCGAAGCATATCTCTCCCTGCACCGCCACCTGATAGGCCGATACCCTTCGCTCGAAGAAGTTCGTGAGCTCCTGGACATCCTGGAGCTGCATGAAGGGGAATGGATTGCGTGCCTGATACTTCGGCGGCAGCCCGAGCATCGCCAGCCGCTGGTCGGCCACATACTCCAGATATTGGCGCATCTCGCTGCGGGTAAGTCCTATCACCCCGCCCGACAGCACGTCCTCCGCGAACGCCGCCTCGCACTGCACCGCCTCCTCGAGCATCTGCGCCACCTGCGCTGCCCAGCGCCCATCGAACAAGTGCGGCTCCTCCCGCCTCACGACATTCAGTACCTCGAACGCGAATGTCATGTGCGCGCTCTCGTCCCGGAACACCCAGTTGGTGCCCGCCGCCAACCCGGGGAGCAGGCCTCGGGAGCGCAGGAAATAGACATAGGCGAAGGCGCCGAAGAAGAACAGTCCTTCGATGCAGGCCGCGAAGCAGGTGAGATTGAGCAGGAAACGGCGTTTGTCCTCATCCGAGCCGATACGCTCCAGCGAGAACACTTCGTCGGTCCAGCGCTGGCAGAACTCGGCCTTGCGGCGGATCGAGGGGATATTCTCTATGGCCGCAAATGCCTGTGTCCGCCTCTGCTGGTCGGGGACGTAGTTGTCCAGCAGTGTGAGATAGAACTGGATGTGCAGGGCCTCTTCGTAGAGCTGGCGGGACAAGTACATTCGGGCCTCGGGGGCATTGATGTGCCGATAGAGGCTGATCACGAGATTGTTGGAGACGATCGAGTCGCCGGTGGCAAAGAACGCCACCAGTCGCTCGATGAGGTGGCGGTCCGCGGGTGACATCCGCTGGCGCAGATGCCCGAGATCGATCTGGAAGTCGATCTCTTCCACGGTCCAGGTATTCTTGATCGCGGCACGGTACATCTCGTAGAACCGCGGATAACGCATCGGCCTCAGTGTCAGGTCATACCCCGGATTCAGAAGCTCGCGGCCCACGCGAGCCTGGCACTCCGTGGGGCCCATGTCCGAGGCGCTCACTGACAGGCCTCACAAGCCTGGGGGTTCTCGAGCGAGCACGCGACAGCACCCGTGTCCAACGTGCTGGCCTGCACGGTCGTCTTGGCGATCGTCGTCGCCGGACGAGAGCGCAAGTAATAGGTGGTCTTGAGCCCTCTCTTCCATGCATACATGTACATGCTCGAGAGCTGCCCGATATTCGGGTTGGCCATGAACAGGTTCAGGGACTGACTCTGGTCGATAAAAGCACCGCGGTCGGCGGCAGCGTCGATCAGGGCGCGCATCGGCAGCTCCCAGGCGGTGCGGTAGATCGCGCGCAGCTGCGGCGGCAGCTCCTTGAGAGCCTGCACCGAGCCATCCGCCAGCTTGATGGCATTGCGCATCTCATCGTTCCACACACCCAGCTGCTTCAGCTCCTCGACCAGGTAGCGATTGACCTGCAGGAAGTCTCCCGAGAGCGTCTCGCGTTTGAACAGATTCGACAACTGGGGCTCGATGCATTCGTAGCAGCCGGCAATCGATGCGATGGTCGCGGTCGGGGCGATGGCGATGAGCAGACTGTTGCGCAAACCGTGCACCCTGATGTCCTCGCGCAGCTCACGCCAGCGAGGCTCTTCACTCGGGCTCACACCCCAGGCGTCAAATTGCAGCTCGCCTTGCGCGGCACGCGTCTCAGGAAAGGCGTCGTGCGGCCCCTGCTCGCGAGCCAGATCCACGGAAGCGCGCAGCGCGTGGAAATAGATCTCTTCGGCGATGCGCGTCGACAGAGCCCGCGCCGCCTCGCTGTCGAAAGGCAGACGGAGGCGGAAGAATACGTCCTGCAATCCCATGACGCCCAACCCGACCGGCCGCCAGCGCATGTTCGAGGCACGGGCAGAGCCGATCGGATAGAAGTTGAGATCGATCACCCGATCCAGCTGTCGGACCGCCACTTCAACCGTGTGCGCCAGCTTCTGGAAGTCGAGGCCGGAAACATTGACGTGCCGTGCGAGATTGATCGAGCCTAGATTGCAGACGGCTGTCTCTGCCGCGCTGGTCACTTCCAGGATTTCCGTGCACAAGTTCGAGAGGTGGACGGTGTTACCCGGCTTTGCTGTCTGGTTGCAGGCGCGATTGGCTTTGTCCTTGAAAGTCATCCAGCCGTTACCGGTCTGCGCAAGCACGCGCATCATGCGCGCGTAGAGATCCCGGGCCTTCACGGTTTTCCTGGCCAGGCCCTGAGCCTCGGCCTGCGAGTACGCCTCCTCGAACGACGCACCGAAGAGGTCCGGCAACTGCGGGACATCGTGCGGATCGAAAAGCGACCATGCCGCATCCGCCTCCACGCGTCTCATGAACAGGTCCGGAATCCAGTTCGCCAGATTCAGATGATGCGCCCGCCTGCCCTCATCTCCGGTGTTGTCGCGCAGCTCCAGAAATGATTCCACGTCCGCGTGCCACGGTTCGAGGTACACGCACGCCGCCCCCTTGCGCTTGCCTCCCTGGTTGACGGCAGCTACGGAGGAATCCAGTGTCTTCAGCCACGGCACAACTCCATTCGAGAGTCCGTTCGTCGATCTGATCAGCGAGCCCTCCGAACGCACGCGATGCCAGGCAATGCCGATGCCGCCTGAGAATTTCGACAACTGTGCGACGTCCTTGTACTTGTCGTAGATCGCCTCGAGGGAGTCCTCGGGAGAATCCAGGAGGAAGCAGCTTGAGAGCTGCTCATGGCGGGTGCCCGCATTGAACAGAGTGGGCGAGCTGGCAATGTAGTCGAGGTTGGAAAACAGCGCGTAAAGATCCAGGGCCTCGGGGACCGTCGGGCTCAATGCCACCGCAATACGCATCCAGAAATGCTGCGGCGTCTCGATGACCTGCCGCCGCGTCGGATGCTTCAGCAGGTAACGGTCGTAGAGCGTCCGTAACCCGAAATACTCGATCTCCTGAGTACGCTCAGCCGCGATCGCATCGTTGAGCTTGCGGGCGTGCGCTTCCACGAAGCCCAGAACGCGCTCATTGATCAGTCCGACATCGAAGCCCAGGCGAATGGACTGCGAGTATGAGTGCACGCCCAGCCCCTGAACCTACGTGTCAAAGAAGCCGCACACCACACGCCCGGCGAGCTTCGAGTAGCCTGGCTCTTCGAACATGAACGAGGCGGCCGTGCGGATGGACAACTCGTCGAGCTCGCGAGTGGTTGCGCCATCGTAAAGACCGGCGATCGTCTTGAGAGCGACTCGCATCGGGTCGACGTCGGTGAGCCCCTCGCAGCACCGCGTGACGGCACGAACAATCTTGTTGACATCGACCAACTCGCGGGCGCCGCTGCGCTTGGTCACGGCCATTTGCGTGCGCGCGGCAGGCGGCGGGGTCAAGCGAAACGCAGCTTGGTTCGATGTCGGTGATTGCGTAACTTCAAGCTTGGGAGCGACCTGATCCGTCGTGAGATGCAGCGTCATCGTGCAATTCCCCCTGCAAGTGGACTCGCGAAGGGGGTGGGAGGGGTGATGCCGCGCGATAGAGAAAGTCGCCCGTGCACCAGTCCCGGCCGCTCCAACCACGAGAGCCCGATAGCCGTGCACCACACTTGGCGTGTGATGGCCGCGGCAGGTCTTCGGGCTCGTGGGCTGGAAGCCCCTGATCTGATCAGGGCTTCGGTCTACTGGATGCCGCTTCCCGGACCGCACAGGCCCAGTGCTCGAGGCATCGTTCGTTCCCAGTTACCGCTGCGGGACAGCTCCGGAATGGCCTCGCGAGGCGTCACCGGATTCCCTTTTGAGCCTACCCCTTGGGGTCGGCACCGCTGGCAGACACAAGATATGGTGTCCGGCGGCGGTCTGTCAATCTGGGCTGGCGCGCATGCGGAACAAGCGCGCGGACGAAAGTGGCTCTAGCGGCGCGGCTTTGGCCCTTTGGCTGCGGCATAATCGCTATTCTCGCAGCGATACAACGATACGCGCTCGTATCGCCATTCCATAGACGCCATTCCATAGAACAAGGGAGATCGCATGGGTCCCAAGATATCCGCCGGTTCATTCTCCGTTTTTCTGGCACTCGTGCTACTGGGTAGCGGTGCAGCCTCTGCACAGCGTCCCGGCGGCGGCGGATTCAAACTCCCGCCTCTGCTGATGCAGACGGATGCATTCCCTGACGGCGGCATCGTGCCACAGAAGTATGCCGGCCGCGGCGGCGTCCAACCGGGCTTCAAGTTCTCCAATGCGCCGGAAGGAACCGTCACTTACGCGATCATTCTTCATGATGTCGACGTCGCCATCGGCGGCGGCACCGATGATGTGCTGCACTGGATCGCCTGGAACATTCCCGCATCGGCCAACGGTATTCCGGAAGGCAAACTCCCGGAAGGCTCGGTCACCGGCAAGAACCTCATGGGCATGAACGTCTACATGGGGCCGGGCGCACCCTTCGGGCCTCGCTATCACCACTACATCTTCGAGCTGTATGCGCTCAACGCGAAGCTCGACCTTCCCGAGACTGCGAGCCGCGCTGAGCTCCTGGCGGCAATGAAAGGCAAGACCGTTGCGAAGGCGGCCTATGTCGGCCGATACCACAGCCCGGCGCCGACAGGCACACCTGCGGCGAAGTAGGCAAAGGCAGTCTTCGGAACAAGCAGAGGGGTCGCGGGCCGCGGGTCGCGGGCAGCGGGTCGCGGGCCGCGGCTCCGCTGCCAATCCCGGCAATCACTTTCCCGTCTGAGTACGCTGATGCGCACTTTCAGGCGCGAGATGTTGTTTACAGGCCGCTGTCGCTTCCGATTTCGACATACCCGTGTGATCCGCCTGCTCCCGCACGATACAGGCCGCCATGACTTGAGCGTCGGTGGGGGTCTTTGCGTGCTGCTGCCGGTCGGTGGGTTGCCCCTGCAAAAGCGGCGCATGCTGGTCGCTCGCAGAAGGCTGCGCCCAGACGGCTCCGCCCGCGCACCCGGCAACCAGGCAAATCACTCCGAGCTTCTTGAGCATGATGCGGCCCCTCTCGTACTCATACTGAACCGACAGCATAAAACGCGCCGGAGAGGCGCTCTCGTTCCAGCCTCATTCAGTCCGTGACCGCTTTGCTGTAGTTGTTCCCGAACCCTGGAACGCGTTCCCCGTATGCCATTTGGGTGCGCGCCTTGCGCCCACTCTCATGGCGCGATGGCGTAACCGGAGGAACGATGAGCATGCCAAACGAACCCAAACATCTTTCACGGCGTGTGTTGTTCCGGCGCGCGGCGACCTGTGCGGTCGGCGCCTCGATCGCCTGTGGCCTGGGGCTGAAACGGGCCGTCGCACAGCCCAAGGTGCCGCAAAAGTCGGTCGCGTACCAGAATAAACCGAAAGATGCGCAGCGCTGCGACGGCTGCACGAGTTTCCAGCCGCCGAACGCCTGCAAACTGGTCGACGGGAACATCAACCCGCAGGGCTGGTGCTCGCTATTCATGAAGAAGACCTGAGACTGACGAGCGCATCGGGCCGAGCTGACTCGCGACTTGCGGCGCGCGCTCGGTGCGCGCGTTGACTTTCCGCCGCTGCCGTGTCTAGACTCGTTGTGTTGGTAGCGCTCCCATAACAATGGTAATCGCACCATGCCGCGCCTGTACACGTGGGCGCAGCGATGCGCGAGCCGGTGTTTTGACGACGGGGCAAGTCAATGTCGCGCAAGCGTCCGGCTCGCGTGGAGGCAACGCTATTCGCCAACAATCGACCGTTGATTCGAGCCAGAGACAGCGCGAGCGGTGCCGTTGCTGACCGTCGCCTGACGGCCAGGGCTGCACGCCGCGCGCCAATTTCCGCAGATCATCCGTTCACCAGCAGCTCAGGGAGGTTTGTCATGAAATTCAGCTTGATGGCCGCCACCGCGGCCAGCGTTCTAGCCTTGGCGAGTGTCGCGACGGCAGAGGAAACATCGAGCGCCGCGTCCACATTGCGTGCGCTGGGGGCACAGGTCGAGCTGCGCATCGGCACGGCGGCGACCCCACTCGATCTCAGCGACCCCACGCTGTCGCAGATCACCTCCGGCCAGTTCTCGGTCCTCACGCCTGAAAATGAGATGAAGTGGCAGGTCGTCGAGCCGACGCAGGGCAACTTCAACTGGACCGGCGCCGACAACCTGGTGAGCTTCGCCGAGGAGCATCGCCAGCGGGTGCGCGGGCACACGCTTGTATGGCACAACCAGCTGCCGAACTGGCTGACACAAGGCGTCGCCAACGGCACGATCAGCAACTCTCAGTTGCGCGACCTGCTGCAACAACACATCACCACCGAGGTCAGCCGCTATCGCGGCAGGATCTGGCAGTGGGATGTCGTCAATGAAATGTTCACCGACTCGAACCCCTCGCAGATCAACCCGAACGACTTCTGGATCTCGCACCTCGGCTCCGGCATCATCGCCGACGCGTTCCGCTGGGCGCACGCCGCCGACCCGCACGCCCTGCTCTGTTACAACGACTACAACATCGCCGGTGAGGATGGCAGCAACGCCAAGTTCAGTGCCGCGTTCGCGATGGTGCAGAACCTGCTGGCACAGCGTGTGCCGATCGACTGCGTGGGCGACCAGGGCCACCTCGACCTGCAGTTCGGGTTCAACCCGACGCTGATGACCCAGGACCTGCAGGCCTATGCCAACCTCGGCGTGAAGGTCGCGCTGACCGAGGTGGACGTCCGCACGTTCGTCGAGACGACGGACAGCAACCAGACCCCGATCGTCTCGAAGACGGACTCGACGCCCAACCACACGGCGAACCCCGCGGGGGCCGACTGGTACAACGGGATGCTGCAATCCTGCCTGGCGGTAAGGGCATGCATCTCGTTCACCGTCTGGGGCTTTGACGACTCAGAATCCTGGGTACCGGGCACGTTCAAGGGTGAGGGGGACGCGGACATTTACGACGTGAACCTCAACCCGAAGCCGCAGTTCACCGCTCTGCAGCAGACCCTGTCACTCGCCCCAGGCGCCCCGCACCGCCGCGGTCCGGATGACAACGACAACGACTGAGCGCGCGACCAGCGCTGCCAGCTTCAGCTGACCACGACACTTGGAGCCCGTCGCCGACATTGGCGGCGGGCTCAGCTCGCCCGATCATCACTGATTGCGCGTGGGCAGGGCCTCGAGCGTCTTGCCATCGGGCATCATTACGCGTACGTAGAAGCCGCCCGGCCTGCCGTCCTTGAGCGGGTAGTACACGATACCTACCTTGTCGCCGGCGTTCATCGAATGCAGGCTCCAACCCCGCCGCCCCAGCCAGCTCGGGCTCATGCCTTCCAGGCCCCACTCCTGCGTCTTCCCATGCTTGCCGGGCACGGCGATCCAGATGAACGTGTGCGGCTGCGTCCACTCGTATCTTTCGATAGTGCCGCTCAACATCTTCTCCGTGCCCCATTCGAACATGGCGGTCGAATGATGGGCGAGCGCGGAGTGTCCGAGAACGAGGCTCGCTACACAAATCGCGGCAATCAATGACCAGTTTCTGAGCTTCACGACTACTCTCCGGGTTTGTGCTTGAGGCTGAAGGCGGCGTTGCCGTTCGCATCCAGCGCATCGTGATTGTTCTGCTCGCACACGTATTCCATGATCTTCCAATCGCGGTGGCGCTTGTAGTACGCCTTCGTCGTGTAGGGCTGGACGAACACGGCCGGATCGGTACGCGTCGTCGTGATCTCCATCGTGTTCGGATCCACCAGGTGTATCCGCTCGGTGACGTGCAGCTTGTCGCTATGGCCGTTGATGCCGTTGAGAGGGCTGGTCTCCGGCAAGATCGCGGAAGTCTCGACCACCAGCGTGTCATTCTCCCAGTGACCGACCGAGGTACCCTGAAACGAGGGATCGGGATTCTCAGGCGGCGGGCTGCCGTCGGTGTAGATGCGACGCGTGAGGCCTTCGGTCTCGATCAGAATGGTCACGCGCCCCGGCGTGAACAGAAACTCGATCGGATAGGGCTGGAGCATGCTCTGGGGCACTCCGGGGGGAATGCAGCTCGCGACCTCGGAGACAAAGTTGAGGCCTTTCTGCTTCCTGTTGAGCGCCTGATACTTGTCCCATTGCTTCTGGTAGGGCGGAGTGAGCTGCGGTTGTGCAGGCGGGGCCTCCCCCGGCTGCGGCGGCCTGAAGGTCACATCCCATACCCCGCTCCAGTCGGGCAGCTTGGCGAGCGCCGCATACGGATTGGCAGCTTCCGGTGCCGCGGCGGCTGACGCTGGGGACGTCGAGCTCGGCGCCTTGGCGGGCGGACTCTGTGACCCACAGGCGGACAGCAGAGCGGTGCATGTTACGGTGGCCCAGGCGACGGGTACGAATGTGCGGCGCATAGCACCCTCCATCGAAGCTGCTTGCGATGCTGACATATGAGGCTACGAAAGGATAGCCGGGACCGCCAGCCGCCCGCTCACACAGACAGTTGGCCTCACAGACGGATATGCAGCCGCTTTCTCATCCAGCCCGCGGGCCACCCGTAGAGAAAGCCGAACGCGAGCCCCCAAAGTGCGTGCTCGAGGGCCGTGGGAAAACCTCGTGCGATGACCATCAGGAGCGCGAGCGCGCCCAGGACCATCGCACTCTGACAGCTCAGTGAGTGGAGCCATGCGCTGCTCATCGAGCGAGTCTGCCGACATTTGCCCAACCAACCGCTGAGCCAGCCTGGCAGATAGCCAAAACAGAATCCCCAGATGCAATGTTCCTTTGCGAGCGGATATTCGCGAGCGTGGACGACGATCGTCGCAAGGACTGTGAGAATGACGGCTGCCTGCGCCCAGAACGAGCGCCTGAAGTGCGTGCGCAGACTGACTACGAGGTCCTTGAGGATGAATGCCCACAGCGAGATCGTGGAAGGGGACGCGGCCTCGATGTCCTGGAAATTCTGCAGCATCTCGGCGCGATGTTGTCGCAGGTAGGGCGCCGGATACAGCCACAGCAGCAGCCGGTACATCGCCAGGGATCGCGATGTCCGATCTGCCGGTGTCACCTAACTATTCCCAAGTTGGTAGCGGGCTTTCGCGGCAAGCCGCGAGAGTCGCTCGCTTTCGGCCTGCAGTACGGCCTTACCGGCTGCAGTGAGCTTGTAATAGATCCGCCGTGGGTCACGTGTATCGCCGCGCGCGACGAGCCCGGCTGCGATCATGCGATCGAGCGAGCCATAGAGAGTTCCCGGGCCCATCTTCACCCGGCTCTCCGAGTCCGCCTGCACCTGCTGCATGATGTCGTACCCATGTCGCTCGCGGCCGTGGAGAGCCAGCAGGATGTGAAACACCGCCGGTGTCAAAGGGCCGAGGGGAGTAGACGCGCTCATGCGGGTAATGATATATCCGTAACGGATATAGTCAATGCGGCGCACGCGCTTCCGCCATGCAGGTGCTCGATCTGGACAGGGTGACGCGACGCTTCGGCGATTTCATCGCCGTGAGCGAGCTGAGCTTCTGCGTGTCCGCCGGTGAAGTCGTCGGGTTCCTGGGTGCCAACGGAGCCGGCAAGACCACGACCTTGCGGATGATTCTCGACATCCTGCGCCCCTCCTCGGGGTCAATTGAAGTGCTCGGCGGCCCGCCCGGGCGAGAGCGAGCGCCACAGATCGGTTTCCTGCCCGAGGAGCGCGGCCTCTACCGGGGCATGTCAGTGTCGCAGGCTGTCATCTACTTCGGACGTCTGAAGGGCCTGTCGAGACGTGACGCACAGCGCGCGGCGGCCCTGCTCGTCGAGCGCTTCGGCCTGGGGGAGTTTCGTGAGCGTCGCGTCGAGCGGTTGTCGAAAGGCATGGCGCAGAAGGTGCAACTGGCCACAGCCCTGGTCAACGAGCCCAAGCTGCTGCTGCTCGATGAGCCGTTCTCGGGCCTCGATCCGGTCAGTCAGGCGGTGCTGCAGGATGAGATCACGGCCGCGGCCAAAGCCGGTGTGGCCGTCCTTTTCTCCACGCATGTGATGGAGCACGCTGAACGGCTCTGCACGCGATACCTGATGCTCGCCCGAGGCCGGAAGGTCTTCGACGCTGATCCGGAGCATGCCAGCAACGTACTGCCCGGCCGGGTCCATCTGCGTTCGCGCTCCGATCCTGCCCACTTGCCCGGTGTTGCGAGCACTGAGCCGCTACCCGCGGCGGAGGCGGGCTGGAGCGACTGGCTGGTGGTATTGAACTCCGCAAGCGACCCGGCGGATTTGCTGCAGACATGCATTCGCACGGGCTTCGAGCTGCGGGCTTTCGAAGCGCGCAATGCCACACTGCACGAGGTGTTTCTGCACCTGGCCGGTCCGCCGCCGGAGCGAGCTCGATGAGACGCATCCTGCTGGTGACCGCCCGCGAATACGCTCGCGCAACCGGACTACCGGCGTTCTGGGTCATCGCGCTGCTCCTTCCGCTGATCGTTGCGGGGGCGCCTTGGGTGCACACTTTGTTGGGTAAGTCGTCCGCGGCCGGGTATGTGCTGGTCGATCGATCCGGCCGCTATGCCACGCAGATCAACCAACGCGTGGAGCACGACTACCAGCGTCAGGTGTTGATCAGTCTTCTCACCTACGCCCGCCAGTGGCGGACGAGTGGGGCTGCCGCGCCGGCCGCCAACCCGCCCCAGGCGCGAACGGCAATGAGCGAGGCGGCTGTCGAGGGGTTCATAGCCGAAGGCGGTGCGCCTGCGGTGCTGCGGCTGTTGCAACCGACACTGTCACGGGATGCCCCCAGCTTTCGCGCGCCGGCAAGGGCTTTGGTCGAACTTCCACTTTCAGGCGGCATCCCCACCGACAGCGCTGCCCGTTTCGGTGCGGCCATCGGGCCGCAGTTTCAGGCGACGGCCGCCGCTGGCCGGCCTGCTCTCGAGGTGGCGATCTACATCCCCGCAGATGTTGACTCCGGCGGCCAGGTGCACGTCTGGACAAGCGGCACGGCCGGTGCTGCGCTGATCGAGGATGCCAGGCTGGAGCTGACTCGGGGACTGAGGCTCAAATCGATCCGCGATGCGGGTGTAGATCCTCTGACGGCCGCCCAGATCCAGTCTGTGAGCGCGCCGCTCATCATTGCGGCTCCGGAGTTAGCCCCCGACGCTACGGTGGTGCACTCACCTGTCTCTGTCGTCCTTGGCTTTCTGCTACTCGTTTCGACCGTGATCACCGGTTCGATGATGCTGCAGGGGCTGGTCGAAGAGCGCTCCAACAAGCTGCTCGAGGCGGTGCTCGCCTGCGTGAGCCCGCGCGAGCTGATGGTTGGCAAGCTGCTCGGGATCTCCGCGATCGGGCTGTCGATCATCGGTGTCTGGATCGGAGCCGCAGCGGTTATTGCGCAAATAGAGCCCTCTTCGCCCGCCGACTTCGTGTTACCGGCGCTCGCGTTGCTCGGGCACACGCCGTGGATCGGTGCGGCGCTTTTCTTTTACTTCCTGTCCGGATATCTGATCATCGGAATGATCTTCCTGGGGGTGGGCGCGCTCAGCGAATCGATGCAGGACGTGCAGGCATACCTGATGCCGCTGGCCCTGCTCATCGTGGTGCCTTCGGTTGCATTGGTCAACCTGACGTACCGGGACCCCAACGGCATCGTACCGCGTATCTTCACCTGGATCCCCTTCTATACTCCTGTCGCTATGCTGGCGCGCCTGCAGAGCGGCGTTTCGGCAGTTGAGGTCGTCGCGACCTGCCTGTTGCTGCTCGCGTTCGGAGCGCTCGAGCTTCTCCTGCTCGGGCGCCTTTTCAACGAAGGTCTCATCCGCAGCGGCTCGGCACAGCGCATGACACCCGCCCGCCGACGTGCACTGCTGCGCGTGGCGGCGATCGGTATTGCCCTCGCTGCAGTCGCCGTCATTGCTCGACATCACCGTTCCACAGTCAGGGAGAGCGAGGCGGCGCATCAGATGGCCGCCCTGCGCGAGCGAGGTCAAGGAGCGTTCGGAGCGGGGCGTGAGGCTGTGGGCGCGACCGCGATCGCGACCGCGGCCGCAGCCGATCCACCTCGCTGCGCGAGCCCCGGGCGTTTCAGCCTGCAGGGATCCGCATGGAATGGCTGGGGCGGTCCACGCAACTGGCGTATCCAACACGACCCCGGCTTCACCGCCGCGGAGGTTTCCCGCCTCAAAGTGAAGTGGGCCCTCGCCTACAGCGGGGGCAAGTATGGGCAGCCGACGATAGTCGGCGGCCGGCTTTTTCTGACCAGTCTGAGTGGTGTCGTGTATTCGCTCGAGGCGAAAACCGGCTGCCTGGTCTGGCGCTTCGCCCAATCAACGCCCTCGCGCACCACTATCTCCGTGGGAGCTGTGCCTGGCCGTTCGCCGAGTGGTTATGCAGCGTACTTCGGGGACCTGGGTACCAACGTCTACGCCGTGGATGCAGAGAGTGGCGCGCTCCTGTGGAAAACGCGAGTCGCCGAGCATCCCCGTGCGGTACTCACCGGCGCACCCTTGCTTTTCGAAGATCGGCTTTACGTCCCTGTATCCTCGTGGGAAGAAGGAGTGGCCTCGCTTGCGCGCTATTCCTGCTGTACGTTTCAAGGCGGGATCGTAGCTCTCGATGCTGCCACAGGCCGGCTGCTGTGGAAGGCGTCGTCGATGGAACGACCGCCCCAGCCGATCGGAAAGAACTCTGCGGGCTCGCAGAAGTACGGGCCGGCGGGCGGCGCCGTCTGGTCTGCTCCAACCATCGATGCCAAGCGGCACAGGCTCTACTTTGCCACGGGCAATTCCTACACGGACGCAGCCCAGAGCGGCGCGGATGCCGTGATTGCCGTCGACCTCGCAGACGGCAAAGTCCTGTGGCGCCGCCAGGTGACGCTCAATGACAACTCACTCTCCGGTTGCACCCCAGGCAGGCCATTGGTCAACTGCCCGTATACGCTCGGCGACGACTATGACTTCGGCGCCTCCACGATCCTTCTGACGCTCCCCTCGGGCAAAGACATCCTGCTCGCGGGCCAGAAGTCCGGTGCGGTGTTCGGCATCGACCCCGACAATGGTGCAATCGTGTGGCGTACGCAGGTCGGGGTCGGTGGCTTCCTCGGGGGCATCGAGTGGGGCATGGCGAGTGACGGAGCGCGGCTCTACATCGCCAATGCCGATGTGTTGACCGCAGGCAGCGGACGGCCTGGGCTGTTCGCTCTCGATCCCGCAACGGGAAAGGATCTCTGGTACACGCCCTCGCCTCGCATCCGATGCGCCTGGTCCGGCGCGCCCTGCACCAACGCCCAATCGGCGGCTCCCTCCGTGATTCCCGGAGTGATTTTTGCCGGCTCCACGGACGGGCACGAGAGAGCCTACTCGTCAGCCAACGGTGCCGTGCTGTGGGATTTCGATACCGCCGGCCGGACCTACCGAACCCTCAACGGCGTCCCCGCCCAGGAGGGTGGTGCGATCGACGTCAGTTCCGGAACCGTCGCCGCTGGTATGCTGTTCATGGTCTCCGGCTACCTCGGGAATCTCGGCGGGAGCAGGAACGACGTGCTGCTGGGCTTTTCGGTCGACGGCCGTTGATGGGAGGGCAGATGCGCATGCCGCGATGAATTTCGAGTCTGCTGGCCGGGGTGACAGCCCTGTCGGCCATATCGGGCGCAACATCGGTATCCTTCAGAAGCAGAATAGATGGATCAGCAGATCCTCGCGCCGATGGCGCGCGGGAACCGCACGCCTAAGGCAGCATCTCAACGAGACGCAGACTCCGCAGCTGAGTCGTCCCACTCTCGTTTGATGTAACCAGGAGGCGGAGCGTGGAGCCCACAGGTCCACTGCTCATGACGGATATGTCCGCCGCCGCCAGTCTGGCGGCAGGCTGCGAGTTGACGGCCGCTATTCGATCCCCGGGTCTCAGCCCAGCCGCCTCCGCCGGAGAGCCCGGCATGACGAAGGTCACAACGAAGGCGTCTGCCGTGTCACGTCTGAGGCGTAGCCCGGTGCGATTGAACGGTTGCGTAGGCAGTTTGGGCTCGGGATCGATCCACACTCGCCGATGACCGTAGTCGTAGGTCATATTGAAGCGACGCAGCGTGGATTCCCCGATGACACCGGCTTGCATGTGGGTGGACTCGGAGCCGCGATCAGTCTCGCCGACGTAACTCACAATCTCATGCGGCAGCCGCAGCGGCCCGATCGACAGATCGTGACGGCTCAGTCTTTCGGTGTATTCGCCCCCAACGCTGCTGGCCCACCACGGAATTCCCCGCCGAAGCGCCTCGTCGAGGCCCTGTCGCGTGGCCCAGTAGCCCTCGACGATTGCTGGCCCCGCATCTCCGCTGTCCAGCTCGAAGTCGCCCGCAATGTCATCAAACGTGCCGCTCACCAGCGGGGCGTCTTCGTTGAAACGGATCGCCAACGCGATTCCGCCGGGCGCGCCACCGAAGGATGTTATGGGCGTCAGTGTGAGTGTCCTGCGGGTTCGGTCGAGCTGTACGACGAATCGCTCGAAGAGCTCCAGACCCAAGATTCCGGCCCGCGGCGAACGCGACCCGCGGTCATTGGCAGCGCCCGGCAACGAGCGGACCTTCGCGACCTGGTTGCGAATGACGGCTGCACCGATGCGGATTTCCTGCGTACGCACCAGCCCACCATAGTCCACGCCGGTCCCCGCCCCCGTATTGCTCAAGTGGCCGGCTGCTCGGAGATGCAAGATGGCGGCAGTCTGCTGAGTCAGGACCAGATGGCCGCCCGTGTCCACTTCGAACGCGAAGGGCCCCTGGCCGTCGACGAATACCGGCACGAAGATGCGGCCTATGCCATCGTCCTCATAAGTGACTGTCGACGAACGGGCTCCGTTGAGAATGGCGAAATCAGCCGGTAACGGAGGCCTGGCGAACGTCGCGGTCGGCGGTGAGCTGTAGCTCACCTGGACCGACGTGACCGCGAGCGTCGCAACGGACTCATCTTCCGGATCCTCATCGCGCTGGCTCCAGGCGACCAGGACCCCTTCGCCGACGCGGCGCCAATCATCGAAGTGACGGATCAGCCGATTGAAGGGCAACCGAATCTCGAAGTTACGCGGGAGACCGCTGGAGTGGCCGAAGCGCAGGATTGCCGGACTTCCGCCGGGCGGCGTGACCTCCCAGACGGATTCTTCCATGCCCGCGTCCGTCTCCTCCGGCAGCCTTGTTGAATGAGTCGCCCCGGGCCTCGACTCACACCAGCCGCGCTTGGCGAGCCACGCCAGGGTCGCGGAGATCGCACGCGCCGCATTCGAATCGAGATCGTGCGACGCCCCAGACCGGTCACGGCTCCAGCCCACCTGACCGTCGAACCCGTCCGCCCGCGAGTAGACACCGTAATCGTGCTCGGTCACGTACCGGCCTGTCCGCGTATCCACCGTCATCCTGAGCGATCCCGTGAGACCGCCCAGCTCCGTCGATCCTTCGACCGACAAGGCTCCGATCCGGTCCCACCCTGCACAAGCCGCGCGCGGCAGCTCAGCGGCGAGAGCAGGATTTTCGGCTGCGCGCGCCGCTGGGCCGCCCAACGTCAGCGGCAGGAGAACCCCTATCGCACCGGCAATGCTGCGGATCATCGTGGCTCCCACGGAGTACGGTGTCCGAAGAAATACCTCGCAGGTCCGGAAAGGTTATAGCCCGAGCGACTACCACATCTACATCGCCGGCAGATCGATACGTCCGTAGAGGCCGTTGGCCGCCTTGTTCGGACCTGCCGTGAAGAACAGTGTGTTGTGCGGCTGATTCAGGCTCACGCCATTCGTCATGCCGTCATTTCCAAAGGCGATGCCCCACAGGCCATCCTGTGAGAATGGGCCGGTAGCCGTCTGCAGCGTACCCATGAACGCTCCGTTGGTCGGATCGTAGCCGTTGATCGTGCCATCGGCGTGATTGCCGATGAGCAGCGCGCCGCTCAGCGTGCCGAAGTCCTTCGGCGCCCACGCCATTCCCCACGGTGCGTTCAACAGGCCGCCGACCTTCACGAGCTCTGTAACCAGCTGTCCGTTGGCATCGAACACGTTGACCATACCGAATCCTGTCCCGCGCGTGTCCTCGCAAGTGCCCTGATTTGCGCCCGTGCCGGACATCGCGTAGCTCACGTAGATCTGCGTCGTGCCGTTGGGGCCATTCGCTATCGCCTGGATCCCGAAGGGCGCGTAATTCTGCGGCAGGTTGGGATCCGTGAACGGGAAGTTGCTGCTGCTCTGCTTGGCGAACCTGGCATCGAACACGTCAATCTTGCCGCCGACGAAGTCGTTGGCGTACAGGAAGTTGGCCGTGCCATTGTTGGCAATGGCGAGGCCACGGTAGCAGGCCTTGTCGGCAGCCGTATACGCAGACACGGCCTGCGTCATGCTCACCGCCGGACTCCAGCCCGCAAGCTGCCCACCCAGACCCGAGTAGATGAACAGAGACTGGCCTGATTTACCCGCGGCAGTGACCGTGAAGTCGTTCGGAAACTGCGTCGACGAGGTGAACGCGACGATTCCGGTCGGCTGGAACGCAGTCCCGTCCGCGGCTGCCGGCAGCGTCACGACCAGCGATTGGCTGGCGCCATTACCGTCGTACAGCGTCGAGGTATTGGTACCGTTGTTTGCAATCCATACCGCGTCGTTGGGGGCGAAAA
>CAZLYG010000050.1:0-16616 GCA_964563075.1 uncultured Steroidobacteraceae bacterium
CGATGCCAACTTCAAGGAGCCGCAGCTTGCCGATATCCGCGTCGGCCAGCCCGTGACGCTCACTGCCGACGTGTATGGAAGGAATGTGAAATACCGTGGCACCGTAGTCGGGTTCGGGGCGGGCACGGGGTCGGCATTCGCCTTGCTGCCCGCGCAGAACGCTACGGGGAACTGGATCAAGGTCGTGCAGCGCGTGCCGGTGCGCATTGCGCTCGATGCACACCAATTGCAGGAGCATCCGCTGCAGATCGGCCTCTCCATGCAGGCAAACATCGACACACACGACCGCAGCGGCGCGACTCTCCCGCGTCTTGCGGCGACGCCAGTGTCGTATGCTACCGACGTCTTTCACTCGGATGAGGACATAGCGGACACTCGCGTGCGGGCGATCATCGCCTCCAACGAGACGGGTCGGACCGTTGCCGGTGCCGCGCCGGGCGCGGTATCGGACGCGGGTGCCGCACATCTCGCCTCGCTGCGGTTCTAGGAACGGCCACCACAAGCGCACATTTGGACGATAGCCGGATGGCCGATAAAGACAAGCCGCTGCAGGGATCGACACTGGTCGTCGGAACGATCGCGCTGTCGCTGGCGACGTTCATGAACGTCCTCGACACTTCCATTGCGAACGTCTCGCTTCCCTCGATCGCCGGCGATCTGGGCGTCTCGCCCGATCAGGGGACCTGGGTGATCACCTCGTTCGGCGTCGCCAACGCCATCTCCCTGCCGCTGACGGGGTGGCTGTCGCAGCGCTTCGGGCAGGTGCGGCTGTTCACCGCCTCGGTGTTCCTGTTCGTGCTCACCTCGTTCCTGTGCGCGCTGGCGCCGAGCCTGAGCCTGCTGATTCTGTTCCGCGTGCTGCAGGGCGCGGTGGCGGGGCCCATGATCCCCCTGTCGCAATCGCTGCTGCTGTCGAGCTATCCGAAGGAGAAAGCCGGCACGGCGCTCGGCATGTGGTCGATCACGACTCTGGTGGCACCCGTGGTTGGCCCCGTGCTGGGCGGCTGGATCACGGACAACATCGCGTGGCCCTGGATCTTCTACATCAACGTGCCGGTCGGCATAGTCGCGGGCGTGCTCACCTGGATGGTGTATCGCAAGCGGGAGACTGCCACCCGCCGCATCCCGATCGACAGAGTGGGCCTGGGCCTGCTGATGCTGTGGGTCGGCTGCATGCAGGTCCTGCTCGACAAGGGCAAGGATCTCGACTGGTTCAACTCCACCGAGATCGTCGTGCTTGCCGTGCTTGCCACAGTGGGATTCACGGTATTCGTCATCTGGGAGCTGACTGACGAGCACCCCATCGTGGACCTGAGCCTGTTCAAGGGCCGCAATTTCTGGGTCAGCACACTCGCCATGCTGCTCGCCTACGGGGGATTCTTCGGTAACGTCGTGCTGCTGCCGCTGTGGCTGCAGCAGTACATGGGCTATACGGCGACGCTCGCCGGCTGGGTGCTCGCCCCTGTCGGCCTGCTGGCGATATTCCTGACTCCCCTGGTCGGCCGCACGATGCACCGCGTCGATCCGCGCATCTTCGTCACGATCTCGTTCGGGATCTTCGCCCTGGTGTTGTTCATGCGCGCCCGATTCAACACGGATGCGACGATCGGCACGATCCTGGTGCCGACGCTGATCCAGGGCGCGGCGCTCGCCACTTTCTTCATTCCGCTGATTGCCATCGGCCTGTCGGGCTTGACGCCCGATCGCATTCCGGCCGCTTCCGGCCTGATGAACTTCGCCCGTATCACCGCGGGCTCTTTCGGCACCTCCATCGTGACGACGCTGTGGGACCGGCGGGCGACTCTGCACCACGCGCAGCTCGTCGAGCGCCTGACGCCGGGCGATCCTGCCGCGGCGCAGGCTCTCGCGAACCTGCATGCCGGTGGCTTCGGCGCCCAGCAAAGCTACGGACTGCTCAACCGGCTGGTCGACAATCAGGCGTTCATGTTATCCGCGAACGATATTTTCTACGCCTCGGGAATGCTGTTCCTGGTGCTGGTGTTCGTCATCTGGCTGGCACGGCCGACCGTCGGCGCCGCAGCCGCGGGAGCGGCCGGCGGCGCCCACTGACCGGCGGCAATCGCAATGCAACTGCATCCTCCACCGGACCTGTCCACCGCGGCGCTGTTCGTCGATGTCGACGGCACGCTGCTGGAGATTGCACCTACGCCGCTGGCGGTGCGCGTGGAGCCGGAGTTGACGGACCTGCTGCGCGCACTGCTGATCGGCACGAGCGGCGGGCTGGCCCTGGTCAGCGGCCGCAGCATCGCCGAGCTCGATGCGCTGTTCCTGCCGCTCACTCTCCCGGCGGCGGGCCTGCACGGGTTCGAGAGGCGCGGGGCGTCGGGCTCGTATGACTGCCGGCGCTTGCCTGCCGCGCCGGCCCTCGAGCAGGCGCGCCGAGCGTTGCTCGAGCTTGCAAACCAACACGCCGGGTTGCTGGTCGAGGACAAGCGCTTCTCGCTGGCGCTGCACTATCGGCGCGCGCCACAACTGGAGGGCGTGGTTGTGCGCGCGATGACCGACATCGCCGCAAGCGTACGCCCCGAGTTCGAGCTGCAGATGGGCAAGATGGTGGCCGAGCTGCGGCCCGCCGGGTCGACCAAGGGTGCGGCGGTCAGCGAGTTCATGTCGGAGCATCCCTTCAGAGGCCGCACGCCGATCTATCTGGGCGACGACCTGACCGACGAGTCGGCGTTCGAATGGGTCAACAGCGTGGGGGGGCTATCGATCGCGGTCAATGTCGTCGGTGCGACAGCGGCGCGCGAGCGTCTGCCGAGCGTCAGCGCAGTACGCGCGTGGCTCGCTCAGGCGTGTGGGCCGTCTTCCTTCAACAAATAGTCGGTCTTGGAGATGCCGAGCTTCTTCATCCGAAAGCGCGTGGTGCTCGGCTTCAGTTTCAACAGCAACGCCGCGCCGCGGGGCCCTTCGATCACCCCATGGGTACGCTTGAGGACGGAAAGAATGTGGCGCCGCTCGACCGCTTCCAGCGACTGCGAGTTGGTTTCCTTTCCCGGCTCCGCCTGCTGCCCGAACGCTTCAATGTCGCGACTTTCAGCGGCGCGCGCACGGTAACCTGCACGAGACAATACCTCGACTACAGGCCCGATTTTGGCGGGCGCCTCGACGACCAGCAGAAGGAACGGCTGTTCAGCGGTGTCCATTTGCGTCGAGCTCGACCTCTTCACCTGTGAGACTACACCCGCGCGCGTCCGGAGTGCAGGGGCTCCGCGTGCTCCTGATCGTGAGATCTTATAGTGCGGCGCAGCGAAGACGCGGGCTGAGCTCCTGGAATCGGGCTTGCTGAGGCCCTCAGGCAGGCCCAGATCGATGATAATCATCAACTTGAGCTGAACAGGGCTCTGCAAGGGTGTTCCGGCGGCCCTTCCGGGGCGGAAGGCCATGGGTATTGGCGGATGCGCGTATGATGCTGTCCCCCGCGCGCCGACCCCTGGCGTGCCGCAGGAACGCAAACAAAAGCTTCGTCGTGGTGAGAGGGTGTGATGGCAACAAAGCTCGATAAGGTTCTGAAGCGCGAAATCGACATCGGCGGCAAGCCCTACATGCTGGCGATCTCGCCTGAGGGCCTGAAGCTCACCGAGAAAGGGCGGCGCAAAGGGCAGGAGCTCTCCTGGAAGGATCTCGTAGGCGGCCAGGCTGCCGTTGCCGTTGAGGCGGACGAGGCGAGCGACCAGCCGCAGTCCTAGCCATCTCGAGCATCGCGAGCCGCACAACCCGGCCGCCCTGACTTGCGCAATAGTGATCCGGTTCGCCGCGAACATTGGCCTTTTGTGGCCCGACAGACCGCTGCTGCAGCGTATTCAGGCTGCAGCCCGCGCGGGCTTTCGCGCGGTCGAGATGCATTTTCCGTATGACGTTCCGGCACGTGAGGTAGCGGCAGCGGCGCGGGACCACGGGCTGACCCTCCTGGGGATCAATACCTCGCCGGGCCGTGCCGGCGAGCGCGGTCTGGGCGCTATTCCGGGACGTGAAACGGACTTTCAGGCCGCCGTCGATCAATCGATCGCGTACTGCGTGTCCTCGGGCGCCACTGCCATTCATGCCATGGCTGGAAACGTGCCCGCGGCGGACTACTCGGCCGCGCGCGCGGTGTTCCTGGAGAATCTGCGCACTGCCGCAAGGAAGGCCGCCGAGCACCGACTGACGCTCCTGCTCGAGCCGCTCAACCCGCGCGACAATCCGGGCTACTTCTACTCGACCGTGGGTCAGGCGGTCGGGCTCATCGAGGAGCTGGGCCTTCCCAACGTCAAGTTGCAATTCGACGTCTACCACGTCGGCAGCGGGGAAGGCGACGTGCTGGTGAAACTGCAGAAGTATCTGCCTGTCATTGGCAACGTGCAGATTGCTGCAGTTCCCAGCCGCGCGGAGCCGGACGAAGGCGAGATATCGTACCCCGCCGTATTCGCCTGCCTCCGCGAGCTGGGCTATGGAGGTTGGGTCGGGTGCGAGTATCGCCCGCGCGCCGGCACGGACGATGGGTTGCGATGGGTGTCGACGCTGGGAGTGGCGCTCTAGATGAAGGTGGCTCTCGTAACCGGTGCCGGTTCCGGCATCGGGCGTTGTGTAGCCCTTGCACTCGCCAAGGCTGATTACGCCGTGGTCCTGGCCGGCAGGCGAGAGCAACAGCTTCGCGAAGCTGCGCGCGAAGGCGGTGCACGGTGTCTGCCTGTCTCCGCCGATGTGACAGACGAGTCGTCGGTTGCGGCCCTGTTTGCGCGCATCACCGCGGAGTTCGGCCGGCTCGATCTGCTGTTCAACAACGCAGGCGTGAATGCGCCGCCGACCCCGCTGGAGGATCTCACGGCCGCCCGTTGGCGCGCGGTGCTGGATACCAACATCACGGGCGCTTTCCTGTGTACCCGGGCGGCGTTCCGGGTAATGAAGACCCAGCAGCCGCGCGGCGGCCGGATCATCAACAACGGGTCCATTTCGGCAACGACGCCACGGCCGCACATCGCTGCCTACACGGCATCCAAGCACGCAGTAACAGGTCTAACCAAAGCCACGACGCTGGAGGGCCGCGAATACGACATCGCCTGCGGGCAGATCGATATCGGCAATGTGGCAACGGATCTCGCCGCCCATATCGTTCGCGGAACTCTTCAGGCCGATCTCACGTTGAAGTCCGAGCCCACGTTCGAGGCCGCCCACGTGGCCGACGCCGTTCTCTACATGGCCGGCCTGCCCCTGCATGCGAACGTCCTCTTCATGACCGTCATGGCCACCAAGATGCCCTATGTCGGCCGGGGCTGAGGCCCCGTCGCGCCTGCGCAGCCCCGTGCGGCGCCGCACCCGGGTGAGCTGAGCATGTGGTCCGCGTCGCCCCGGGAGATCGTGCGGCTGCCGCTGTCGCTGCTCACCCGGTTGCGACTCATCCTGCTGGGACACGAGGATCTTGCGGGAATCGTCTTCTGGGCCGCGCTCGTCGGTATCGGCGGAGCGCTGCTGAGCGTCCTGTTCCGGGAGTGTGCGCGGCTGCTGGAGACCATGTTTACCGGCCAGCCTGTCGGGCTGGTGCACGCGGCTTCCGAGCTGGTCTGGTGGCATCGCGCGCTGGTGCCCCTCCTGGGAGGCGTGCTTTCAGGTCTCGTCCTGCACCTGGCGGGCCGGGTTCTCACCATTCCCCGGGCCGTGGATTACATGGAGGCCATTCTGGTGGGCGACGGTCGCCTCGGCGTGCGCTCGACGCTCGTGAACAGTGCTTCGTCGCTCCTCACGATCGCCTCCGGTGGCTCGATCGGCCGCGAAGGTCCGATGGTGCAGCTCGCCGCCATGGTCGGATCCCGCTTGGGAATTATCGCGCGCGCTCCGGTTCCCCGCCTGCGGCTGATGGTGGCTTGCGGAGGAGCGGCAGGCATTGCCGCTGCGTATAACGCGCCGATCTCGGGTGCCCTGTTCGTATCGGAGATCGTGCTCGGCTCGACGGCGATGGAAAGTTTCGGCCCACTGGTGGTCGCCTCCGTCACCTCCAGCGCCACGATCCATAAATTCCTGGGCTATGGCCCGCTGTTCGAGGTGCCCCGGCTGCACTTCGGGGCGAACGGCGAGCTGGTGTTCTTCGTCATACTGGGCGTGCTCCTCGGGCACCTGGCGCCGCCTTTCCTGGCCCTGCTGGATTTCGCGAAGTCGCAGTTCGTGCGCCTGGGACTGAAGCCCTACGCGCAGCTGGGCCTCGGCGGGCTGATCGTCGGGGCCGTGTCCATCTTCACGCCTCAGGTGTGGGGCAACGGCTACAGCGTCGTCGGCAACATCCTCAATGGCCAGCTAGTCGGCCTGCTGCTGCTGGCCGTGCTGGCGGCGAAGGTCATCGCGACCTCGGCCACCGTCGGCTCGGGGGCGGTCGGCGGTGTGTTTACTCCGACCCTGTTCATCGGCAGCGCCGTCGGTGCGCTCGTCGGCGGACTGGCGCATCGCTTTCTGCCTGCTTTCACCTCGGACCCGGCGGTGTATGCCCTCATTGGCATGGGAGGCTTTCTGGCCGCGACCACCCACGCGCCGCTCACCTCCATCCTGATGTTGTTCGAGATGACGGCGGACTATCAGATCGTTCTGCCGCTGATGCTCGCCTGCGTGACGGGCCATTACACGGCCAAGGTCTATCGCCGCGGCGAATCGATCTATCACGCGTCGCTGAATCGCGGCATCGTGGCCCACGACGCCGACGACTGGCGCCTGCGGACCGTGGAGGCCCTCGTCAAACCTGCCGCCGCCACGATCCCACCCTCACTGACGTTGCAGCAGATGCTCGCACAGCTGCCAAGCAAGCCGCTCGAGCGTGTTTATGTCGTCAATTCCGCCGGTGAGCTCACGGGATGGCTGGATCCCAGACGCATTCTCGAGGAGGTGCAAAGCCAGCGTCTGGACGGCGCGGTGACCGTTGAGTCGGTGGCGAGCTCCATCAACGTTGCGCTGGCGCCTGACATGGCGTTGGGAACCGCACTTGACGGCTTCCTGCGCGAGAATGCCACGGTGTTACCGGTAACACTGGGTCAGTGGCGCAATACGCTCATCGGTGAAGTGTCGCGCCGCGACGTGCTGCTGGCGATCCAGGACCGATTGACCTATCCCAAATAGCGTGTTTCCCTTGTGTCCCGCGGGAACCGCGCCGTTCATCAGCCGTTTATGTTGCAATGGATTGTGGACCCCGGCCAGCAGGAAGCCTTGTGCCCCCGTCCTTGATCGGCTCCGCTTACGGTAGCGTCGCCGCGGTGCACGAGCGAACCACGATGTCCGACATTTGCGTAGTGCTTTGTAGCGCAAGTCATGGCAACGTAGCACTGGTCGGGTACACATGAAGTCGAAAGCACTTCAAGTGAGAGCGCCATGAAGACCCCCTTTACCGCCGCCACTCCTGCGCTCACACGCGCACAGATCGATGCGATTGTGTCGGCCGGTGCCGCGCACCGCGATTCACAGTCCAACCTCTGGCAGTCGGATATCCCGCATTCCCACGAATCCTCACAGCGCGACGTCGTCCGCACCCGCGAGGGGCGGGGTGCGCAGGCGAGCAGCGTGCGTAATGCGGCAGTCGCGGCGGCGGCGTATGGGTGTGTCGACTGGTATCTCTATCCGGACTCGCACGGCGAGTCCGAAGCCGCCTGACGGCAGCGTTCGCTCCAGGCGTGCGAGCCGAGCTACCGCAGCATTCCTGCCGCGGCAGGCGACACCCCAACGTGCCCTGAAGTTGGGTAGGATGACGCGCATCGACTCCGGCACCGCCACAGGAGCCGCGTCGAACGAGAGGACTTAGATGCGCGTCCGAGTAATCGTTGCCGACCAGAGCGAAGCCCGTTTTTACGATATGTCCGGCGTGGATGCGCAGCTGCAGCCCGCGGGTCGGATCGTCGATCCGGACGCTGATGGACATGATCAGGAGCTGCGATCGGAGCACAGGGCTCGTGATTATGACCGCGATGCGTTCGCCCCTCGCGTAGCTGTTGCGCCGCGCTCCGCAGGCGGCGAGCCCCGTCCGCGCAAGGATGCTGCGATGCGCTTCGCACGCCAGATTGCCGCCGAGCTGGATGCATCCCGACGGCGCGAAAGTTTCGACCGCACCGTTCTCATGGCTGGCCCAGCCTTCATCGGGCTGTTGCGCAGCGCCCTTTCGGCGCCCGTGCGCGCGACTCTCATGGCTGAAGTGCGCAAGGATCTCGTGCACGAGGACGACTCGACCATCCACGCGTTCGTCCCTCCAGAAGTTTTCCGGTGACTGACACTTGAGTAGGCAGGGCGGGTGCCTCAGCACTCTCTTGGGCTTGCTTGCGTGCATCGTGGGATGCACCTCGGGCCCGCTTCACGACCCCGCAGCTCGCCAGGGTGCGCCGGCGAGTGCCTCAACGGCAGCACGCCAAGATGCGTCCGTAGGCGCCCCGACCGCAGCACGCTCGCGTTCCCCTCGCAACCTCATCATCTTCGTAGCCGACGGGCTTCGGCACGACTCTGTCAATGCATCCGATGCGCCCACGCTGCTGCGTGTACGTTCGTTGGGCGTGCACTTCGTCAACAGCCACTCGCTGTTTCCGACATTGACCACAGCCAATGCCTCCGCGATAGCTACTGGCCATTCCCTCGGCGACACCGGCATTTTCAGCAACACCGAATACAGCGGCGCGCCGGTTTTCAGCGGTCGTTCTTTCCGCAACCAGCCCGGTACCCCGACGCCCTTTCTCGAAGATGATCGCGTGTTGGCGGATCTGGATGATCGCTACCCTGACGGCACTTTCATCGGCGCGCAGAGTGTGCTGGCGCTCGCGCGCGAGCACGGGATGAATACCGCGGCGATCGGCAAGCTCGGCCCCGTCGCCATACAGGACCTGACGCAGGTAGGAACGGAGGCGGGCCAGCTGCGCACGCCCGAGACCGTCGTGTTCGACGACTCCACCGGATCACCCGCAGGCCTGCCCGTCGCGCCCGCGATAGCCGCCGAGCTCGCCGCCGCCGGCCTGCCTCCAGCGCCGCCACGGCGCAGGCAGCCCGCCGGCAACGTCGCACTCCCGGGGACACTGCAAACCAACGCCGCGCAACAGCAGTGGCTGGTGGACGCAACCACCCGCGCTGTGTTGCCTGCATTCGTGCGCAGCGGTAAGCCCTTCGTGCTCGTCTACTGGTCGCGCGATCCTGACGGCACGCAGCACAACCAGGGAGACAGCCTGAATCACCTGGACCCCGGCATCAACGGCCCCACCGCACGCGCCGCGGTCGCCAACGCCGACGCCAATCTCGAGCAGATCCTGGATTTCGTGAACGCGGACCCGCGCCTGCGCGCCACGACGGACGTGCTCATCACGTCCGACCATGGGTTTGCGACTGTCACCAAACACCAGCTCGATGCTCAGGGCCACAGCACCACCAGCTATTCGACGCGGTTCACCTATCGGCGTGCAGATGGGCAACTGGAAGTGACTCCAGGTTGGCTGCCTCCGGGGTTCCTCGCGATTGATCTCGCGCACGCACTCGATCTGCCGCTGTTCGACTCGGATGCTCCGCAACGCTCGGAGGGTATGACGCGTTATGTTCCAGTCGATCCCGCACGGCCAGCATCCTCTGTGTCGCGCCAGAGGCCGACGCTCGGCAGCGCGCTGCTCGGAGGATCCGGGACCGGGACGGGCGTGCCTGCCAAGGTGATCGTCGCCGCCAACGGCGGCTCGGACCTGATCTACATCCCCGATGGTGATCGCGCGCTCGCGCGGACCGTCGTCGCGTTCCTGTTGAGTCAGGATTACGCCAGCGCGGTGTTCGTCGACTCCGCGCTTGGCAGCTTCCCCGGAGCGCTGTCCATGAGCGCCATCGGCCTACAGGGCACGGCGCGGATGCCCCGCCCCGCGATGGTCGTCGCCTTCAGGACGTTCCTGCGTGAGCCCGGGAATCTGCTCTCGGCGGTGCAGATCGCGGACACGACGCTGCAGGAAGGCCAGGGGTCGCACGGCAGCTTCGGTCGCGACAACACCTTCAACAACATGGAGGCGCTCGGCCCTGACTTCAAACATGGCTTCGAAGATCCGTTGCCGGTGAGCAATGCCGACATCGCCGTGACTGCCGCGTACCTGCTCGGACTGCAGCTGCCGCAGAAGAGCGGCCCTGCCGGTCGTGTCCTTACGGAAGCCCTCGAGGGCAATACGGCACGCCTGGTCACTGCCTCCCGGCGAGCGGAGGTCTCCGCCGCGGATGCGGCCGGCACTGCCACGATGCTGCAATTCCAACAGCTGGGGAGGCGGCGCTATTTCGACACGGCCTGTCGGATCGCCGTCGCGAAGGCCCCGATGGGCTGCGAGTGAAGGCCTCCGGTGCGCTGCGAGTGAACGCTGACGCTGGCTGCGCCAGCGGGAACAGCGTCTGCTGTCCGGAATCCGCCGCAGGGGAACGTGCCAGGTTGCTGTCAGAACACTGTCGGGGTTCGGCGACGTTTGTTGCAGATTGTAGGATGTGTCCCAATCACTGGCTGTCGCTGAACCTTCATCTCATCATGACGTCTACTCAACGTCTGCCCAGTGCAGGACAATTCCGATCCATGAAGAAGTTACTTCCGGCCGCCGCCCTCGGCTGCTTCCTGGTCTCACGCGCTGCCCTCGCGACTCTGGGCGCCGATGTGAGCTCCGTAGACACCGACCGCGTGCGCATGAAGGCCGCGGCCGTGACGACCACGACCTCCGCTCTCTACAGCGTGCACGAGATACAGACGCCCAGTGGCACGATCGTGCGGGAGTTCGCGAACAGCGCCGGCATCGTGTTTGCAGTCACCTGGCGCGGTCCGTTGCCGCCGAATCTGCGGCAAACGCTCGGTGCGTACTTCCAGAAGTATCAGTCGGCGCCGCGCGTCGGGCCGCACGGGCACACTCATGATGTCGTGGAGCAGCCGGATCTGGTCGTGCACTCCGGCGGTCACCTGCGCGCCTTCCTCGGGAGCGCCTACGTACCCCAGCTGATGCCGCCGGGCCTCACCATCGACCAGCTTCTGCAGAGCAATCCATGACTCACCCCCGCAGATATTCCGCGCTCGTCGCGGCGCTGGCCGCCTGCGTGATGATCCTTGTCGCCGGCTGCGGTGGCGGAGGCTCGAGCCCGGGTAGCTCCGCATCGAGCGGCTCAGGGTCTGGCAGCTCGGGCGGTTCCGGTGGATCGGGTGGTTCGGGCGGGTCAGGTGGCTCCGGAGGCTCAGGCGGGTCCGGCGGGTCCGGGGGGTCCGGGGGCGGGACGCCGGCCAACGTCCTCTCGGTCATCATCGACTCCGGTCCCACCGATCCGGCTGCTCCCAGCGCCGGTCCCATTCAAACGGTCAATACGCCCTTCGTCACAGTGACGATCTGCGCGCACGGTACCTCGAACTGCCAGACCATCGATCACATCTCCGTCGACACGGGCTCCGTGGGCTTGCGCGTCGTCGCCTCCGTCCTGTCGAGCTCCCTCGCCAGCGCTCTGACCACGGTCACGGACACGCAGGGCCGTCCGCTGGCCGAGTGCCTGCCTTTTGCCGATGGCTACAGCTGGGGTCCGGTGAAGCTCGCGGACGCCAAGATCGGCGGTGAGTCGGCGAGCGGGATCTCGATCGAGGTCATCGGGGATCCTTCATACCCCACTGCCACCGTACCCTCTGACTGCTCCAGCGGGGGGGCTACGGAAGAGGACAGCGTCTCCACCTTCGGCGCGAACGGGATCCTGGGCATCGGCAATTTCAAGCAGGACTGCGGCTCGCTGTGCGTCACGGAGACGGTTCCCCAGCTCACCACGCAGCTCTACTACGGCTGCACGACTCCTGCGAACTGCGTGCCCGCCACGGTGGCTCTGACCAGTCAGGTCGCCAATCCCATCTCGATGTTTGCGACCGACAACAACGGCTCGATTCTCGAGCTGCCCTCCGTGGACCCTGCAGGCGCCGTGTCCGTGACCGGCTCGCTCATCTTCGGCATCGATACCGAAGCCAACAATGCCCTGGGAACGGCTACGGTGCTCACCATCGACCCCGACAATGGCTATGTGACGGTGAATTTTCTGGGCCAGGCACTCGGCAACAGCTTCCTGGACTCGGGCTCGAACGGCAATTTCTTCAATGACAGCTCGATCGCGCAGTGCACGGCGCACCAGAGCGAGAAGGGCTTCTACTGTCCCCCGAGCGGCCAGGCTTTCAGCGCCACGATCACCAGCCACTCGGGCGTGACCACCCCGGCCATCAACTTCACCGTTGCCAATGCCGACACGCTGTTCAACAACAACAACGGCGCCTACTACGTGTTCAACGATCTCGCCGGCACCAACACCGGCGTGCCGCAGAGCTTCGATTTCGGCCTGCCGTTCTTCCTCGGGCGCAACGTGTACACGGCGATCGAGGACTCCCCCACCTCCGCCGGGAATGGCCCCTTCGTCGGTTATTGAAACAGCCCGAGCCTGAGTGCCCCGGGGCTGTTTCATAACTCGATCAACTGCAGGGTTTGTTATGGTCCGGGCGGGCACCCTGCGCCTTGGCGCTGGCCTCGCTCATGTACTGACCCTGCTTGGTCTTGCCGTAGTAGCGGTCACCGGGGCAGTGGTACACCTTCGAAGCCGTGTTGACCCACACCATGCCAGGGCCTCCGCCCGGCGCAGGGGCAGTGGAGGAGGGCGCCTTGCGGGCCGTCGTGGGTGCCGCTGCAGGCGCGCCCGGGGCGGGCCCTGCGGGAGGCGTCACTGCAGTGCCTGGAGCTGGCGCCCCGGCGGGAGCCGGTTCTGTGGACGAGGCCGCCGAGCCGGCACTGCTGGCGGCGCCCGTCGCCTTGGCAGTGGCGGCCTTATCGATGCCGCCATGACCCCTGCAGGCGCCGCGACCGCCGTGAGGTGACGTCGTGCCGTCCTTGCACGTCACCGGCGCCGAGGCGTCGGCGGTCGTGCCCGCGATTGGCCAGGCCACCAGCGCGGCTCCAAGCATCAATGCACCAATCAGCAAACCGTGTCTGTTCGATTTCATGGGCAGATCTCCCCTGGCAACAATGGCTAGGTGTGTAGAAAGCGCTGTGCCACGCCTGCCAGCACCCCGCGCAGATCCCCTTGAGGCAGCTGCCCGCCCGGGGTCATATGGTCGATGAGCTGTGGCAGCAGCGTCGCCAGGTGGCTTTCGACCTGCGCCTGCGGAATGCCCGTGGCCTGAGCGATTTTCGCGGTGCACTCCGCGCCGAGCACACTTTGAATCTGTCCCGCTGAGATCGGCAGGTTCTGCCCGGTCCCTACCCAGGACTTGAACAGGTGGCCGAGCCCGTTCTGCTCGAACGACTGCAACAGGCCGCCGAGCCCACCCTGCCGGTTCTCGATCAGTGTCAGCACCTCGGAGATCACCGCCGAGGTCGGGTTGGCGCCGGCACCTTGGCCGGGCTGGGTCGCGAGCGCGCTCGTCAGGTTATCGAGGAGTCCCATACGTCACCCCTTCCGCAGGCCGCTGGCCTGCTCATGGTTGATCCGGGGTGTGGCCTCGCCGGCCACGCCCGTGTGGGCGGCGAGGATAGCACCGGGAGCACTCGCCGCAGCACCTTGCCCGGCGGCCGCCAGTGGTGGGGCGCATGGGTGCCCCTTGCGTTACCCCGGTGGGATGCCGCAAGGTAACTCGATCAGATAGGGGGAATGCACCGTGTCACAGGCCGTCATGCCGGCGATCGAAGGTACGGTCGGGCAGCTCTACTCGAGAAGCTATCGCGCCTGGATGTTGACGGTGCTGATGGCGATGAATGCCCTTAACCTGGCTGACCGTCAGTGCATGGCCGCGGTGTCGCAAGCGATCAAGCTCGACATCCGCATCACGGACGTGCAGATGGGTATCCTGCAGGGATTCGGCTTCGCCATCTTCTACAGCCTGTTCGGACTGGCGCTCGCCCGTGCCGCCGAGCACTACAGCCGCACTCGTATCATTGCCGCCTCCATCGGACTGTTCGGTGTGATGGCGTCTCTATGCAGCACGGCGGGCAGCTTCCTTCGCCTGCTGTTGTGCCGCGTCGGTGTTGGCGTCGGCGACGCCGGCTTCGGCCCCCCGGTCGCCTCGCTCATCGGCGATCACTACAAGGTAGACCGCAGGGCCCCGGCGATGACCATCATCTGGCTGGGCGGGCCGATAGGTGCCTTGAGCGGCGCCGCTTTCGGCGGGTGGATGGCGGAGAACCACAGCTGGCGCGGGGCGTTCCTTACGGTCGGCGTGATCGGGCTGTGTGTCGCCACGGTTGCCTTCTTCACGCTGCGCGAGCCGCGGCGCGGCATGTCGGATCCGGTCGCCGCCGCGGAGGGCCCGCCGCCGCCGACGCTCGAAGTGCTCAAATTCCTGCTGTCGAAGCGCTCGATGCGCCACTTCCTGATCGGCTGCGGGCTCGCGGCCACCGCGATGAACGGCATCGGCCAGTTCTTCCTGCCGTTCATGGTGCGCAACTATCACATCGGCTCCGCGGAAGCAGGAAGGTTTCTCGCGCTCGTCGGCGGCGTCGGCATGGCCTCGGGCCTCTCGCTCGGAGGCTTCGGTGTCGGCTGGGCAGGGCGTTTCGATAAACGCTGGTACGCCTGGGCTCCCGCGGTCACGCTGGTTTTCTCGGCGCTGTTCTTCGCATTGGGCTTCGATCAACCCACGGCCGAGCGCGCTATCGGCCTGCTCGTTGCGGGGCACGTAGCGCTGTTTGTCTACTACACCCCGACGCTCGCCATTGCGCAGAACATGGTGGGTGCAAGCATGCGTGCGTCCTCCGGGTTTCTCGTTGCCGCGGTGATCGGACTCGTGGGGATCGGCTTCGGGCCGACGATCGTAGGCATCCTGAGTGACACGTACGCTGCGCACAGCTTCACCCTCGGCCAGTACGCAACGCTGTGTCCGAAGGGCCTGCCACCCCCTGGCGCTGCGGCGAGCCTGGCGGCCGCGTGCAGCAACGCGTCCGCGGCGGGGCTCCGCTACTCGCTGATGACGACTGCGTTGGTGGCGGTCTGGGGAGCGCTTCACTACTTTCTGGCTTCTCGTGACGTGCGCGCGGATCTGGAGAAGCTGTACGTTCCCAGCGCGGGCGGCAACACGCGCTAGCGGCCGATCAGCTGTTGCGCATCGGCAACGGCCGTAAGCTTCAGCGTTCCCGTAACACAACGAAATTCCCTGCGAGTCGATTCACCGTTCTGTGTGAGTCGATAAGCCTCTTAAACTACCGCCCTGCTTGCACTTACACTCCTCCTGGAGGACATGAGGCCGTGCGTCGTGACGGCCCCGCGCCCACCCGCGCGTTGTATTCGAGTTCGGCTACCGCGCCGTCTTTTGCTTTTGTGCAACCACTTCTGCAGGGGGACAGATATGAGACTCCAGTCAACCGCGCCGAATGCGCTGATCAGCATGGCCGTCAGCGCGTTGCTGCTGGGTGCGTCGACGGCCTTTGCGCAAAGTGCGCAGAACGCGCCCGCCGCCCAGGATTCCCAGCCCACGCCAGGCGCCCAGTCAGCCTCGAGCGCACCGCACGCCCAACGCGCTCAACCCGCGCCGGCCACCCAGACGCCGCAGAACATCCTGCTCGCGCAGAACACACCCGCAACGCCCGCGCCGACTGCGCAGAACCAGGCAGCCAACGCCCCGGCCCAGGGTGCCGGCCTCGAAGAGGTGGTCGTGACCGCCCGCTACCGCGAGGAGAACCTGCAGCAGACGCCTATCGCGATCAGCGCGATCACCGCAGCCGACATCCAGCAGCGCGGCTTCACGACTGCGGCCGACATCGCGCTGGCGGTACCCAACGCCAGCGCCAGGCCCGCGCAGGCAGCGTTCGGCAACACACTGACCTACTACATCCGCGGCGTCGGTCAGAACGACTTCCAGTTCGCCTTCGAGCCGGGCGTCGGCATCTATGTCGATGACGTCTACTACCCGACGACCATGGCCTCGCAGTTCGACCTGATGGATCTGCAGAGCGTGCAGATTCTGCGCGGCCCGCAGGGCACCCTGTTCGGCCGCGGCTCCATCGGAGGAGCCGTGGTGTATGTCTCCAAGCAGCCAACGGGCAGCAACACGGGATTCATCGAAGGCACGGTTGGCGGGCTGCACCGGGTCGATCTGCGAGCGGGCTACGATTTCGCGCTCATCCCGGACAAGCTGTTCATGCGCATCACCGGGGTATCGAAGAAGCAGGACGGTTACGTCGATGACATCGACTTCACATGCGCCTATCCCCAGCTGTCGGGCACGCTGCCGCGGCAGATCCTCAATCGTGACGGCAATTGCAAGATCGGCACGATGGGAGGTGTCGACGTCGCCGGCGCGCGAGCGCAGTTCCGCTACCTGGCCACGGACAACCTGACGGTCGGGTTGATATTCGACTATCAGCGCGATGACTCTGAAGCCGCGGCGGATACTCTGACCGCGGTGGGCCCGCTGCTCGGCGGGTACGCCACGTGGAGCAACGCGATGCAGAACGGATACTCCGTGAACGGCGTCCAGGTGTTCAAGGGTTATGGCGTGCCCTTCGACAGCCGCTTCGTCTCCAGCAACCCTTACGTCTCCTACGCGACGTTCACCGATCCGGTGTCAGGCCTGCACTTTCCTCCGGAGAACACCCTCAACCAGAAGGGCATCTCCAACACCTGGGACCTGAAGATGACCGACGACATCAGCGCCAAGCTGATTCTCGCCT
>CAZLYG010000051.1:0-16558 GCA_964563075.1 uncultured Steroidobacteraceae bacterium
ACGCCCTCCTATTGCGGTGTCGGCGAGACGGCCTATGGCATCTCCGATTCGGTGGCGGGAATTCCGATCGTCAAGGATCAGGCCTACATCGGCGACTTCGAGACGACCTTCAAGGACCTGGCCGCCTACGGGGAGCTGACCTGGCATCTCACGGAAAACCTGAGCCTCACCGGCGGCGCGCGCGCGTTCAAGCAGACCGTCACGGTCTCACAGCAAACCGGATTGCTCTACGACGGCGGCCCCTTCTTCGGCTCGAGTGCCCCGATCGCCAACCTCACTCTCAGCAACGATTGGCGCAAGGCCCTGTGGAAGGTCAACCTCGCCTATAACCTGAACGCAAACAACCTCCTGTACGCGACCTGGTCGCAGGGGTTCCGCCGCGGCGGGGTGAACGCGCTGCCCGCCACCGAGCCTGGCATTGGCTACAACACGCCGCCCGCGCTCACGCACCTCTCGCCGGACACCGCGGACAACTACGAAATCGGCGCGAAGGGGACCCTTGGAAAGTGGCTCAAGTACTCGGCTGCCGCCTTCTGGATCGACTGGCACAACGTCCAGGAAGGCCTGCAGCTCACACCGCTCGTGCTGCCCGCATCGCTCAACATCGGTGAGGCCACGAGCAAAGGGTTCGAGTCCGAGATCGATGCGCTCGTCACCGCGCATCTCGAGGTCCAGCTCGACTACACCTATGACCAGACGCGGCTGACTGAGCTCAACCCGCTGTTCGTGCAGCCGAACACCTCAGCCCCACCCCCGGCGCTCGGCAGCCCTCTGCCCGGAACCCCTAAATCGAGCGTCGCGCTCGGTCTGCAGTACACCCACGCAGCCGGTGGCGGCGAGTGGCAGCTCGGCGTGAACGGGCACTATCAGAGCGCAGTGCTTCCGGCTCTTTCGGCGACCGTACCCATCGTCGGCGGCTACACGATACTCGATGCCCGGGCGTCGCTCGTGATGGCCCACTGGACCGCAACACTGTTCGGCACCAACCTCACCAACAACCTTGGGATCACTTCTTATCAGGATCCGGCGATATTCGGTAACCGCGCCCAGGCCATCGTGTCGCAGCCGCGGACCTTCGGACTGACAGTCGCTTACTCCTACAAGTAACGAGGGATGCCGCATGTTCACCGACCGGGGGGGTCTGTCCGGCACAGCCGATCCCAAAAGCGCGCGAGAGCATGCGCGCGCAATGGCGGGAACGCGGGTCGAAGCCATGCCCACCGTCCCCTCCGACAGCGCCAGCGATCTTCCGCAAGGTGTTCAGGCGGAGGCGGTGTTGTGGGAAGAGACGCTCGGTGCGGGCGGGTATGCCTCCAAGGAGCTCGGACGCGGCGCCAGGCTTCGGCTCGTCGACCTGCAAGGCGATGCCTGTGTCTCGATGCTCCTGTTCAATGCCGAGCGCCCCATCGAACGCCTCAATGTCGCTGACACCCTCAAGGTCCAATGGACCGCAAACCTTCGGACCGGCCTCCTGTTGCTGTCTGACATGGGGCGCGTGCTGATGAGCATCATCGAGGATGAAGCCGGTACGCACGATGCTTTCTGCGGTCCCTCCAGAAACGGGACCCGCGGCGGCGGGCACGGCCCCAACTGGAGCGACAGGCCGAACGCCCGCGAGCGCCTTCTACTGGGCGCAGCCAAGTTCGGCCTTGGCGCGCGCGATGTGCATCCCTGCATCAACTGGTTCAAAGCAGTGCGGATCGCCCCGGACGGCACCACAATGTTGCACGTCGGGCCCTACGATCCACGCCGCTCACTGACCTTGCGCGCCGAGATGAGCGTCATTGTGGTGCTGGCCAACTGCCCGCACGCCCTTGATCCCCGCTCCGAGTACTGCGCCACACCGGTGCGCGTGACCGCATGGCGCGGCCAGATCACGCCGCCCGAAGACTCGATCCGCAGAGCCACCCCGGAAGGGTTACGGGCCTTCCTCAACGTGGAGGAGTACTTCCGTCGCTGACGTAGCACGCAACTTGCACCATTTCCTGGCAGAGACCGGGACTGAAGAACGCCATGAGTGACCCCGCCCTCGACGGTTTGCCAAGCCACATAGTGCTCGATGAGATCGTCCCCGCCCGAGCCCCCTGGGATCATCTGGTGCGCTCGGGCGAAGTGCTGCGCATCCTCGATCTGGAGGGAAATCAGGCCGTCGACTTCCTGATGTATGCGGCGCACGACGACAGTGAGCGCTACAGCGCCCAGGACACGATCTGTGCGCAGCGAAATATCTTCCTGCGCACTGGCAGCGTGCTCATGTCGAGCGAGGGCCGGCCAATGGCGCGGATCATCTCGACGCCAGTCGCCTACCACGACACCATCGGCGGAGCGTGCAGCTGCGAGAGCAATACGCTCCGTTACGGGTATCACACCAAATCGCACCACGCGTGCGTGGATAATTTCCTGCTCTCCAACCTCCGACAGGGTCGCAGCAAGCAGGACATCGTCTCGAACATCAATTGGTTCATGAACGTCCCCGTGGAGCCTGACGGTACGCTGGGCATTGTCGATGGCATCTCCGCAGCCGGACTCTACGTTGACCTGCTCATGCAGATGGATGTCATTACCGTCATCTCCAACTGCCCGCAGATCAACAACCCCTGCAACGGCTTCAATCCCACGCCGGTGCGCGTGCTCATCGCTTCCGGCAAGTGCGCGAGTCGATAAGTGCGGGGCGTGCTCGGGAAAGTACTGATCGCTAACCGTGGTGCAATCGCATGTCGAATCATCCGCACACTGCGCCGCCTCCACATCGGCTCTGTCGCCGTGTTCTCTGAGGCCGACGCGGGCTCATTGCACGTTGCGCAGGCCGACGAGGCCGTGTGCATCGGCCCCGCACCGGCCGGCAAGAGCTATCTCAACGCCACGGCCATCATCGAAGCGGCAAAGACGTGCGGCGCCCAGGCGATCCACCCCGGATATGGCTTCTTGAGCGAGAACGCTGAGTTCGCGACCCAGTGTGAGGCCTCAGGACTCATCTTCATCGGACCGACGGCGCAGAACATGCGCTCGTTCGGGCTCAAGCACACGGCGCGCGAGATCGCGAGCACTCTATCGGTGCCCCTCACGCCCGGATCCGCGCTTCTCACGGATCTGGACGAGGCGCGCCAGGCGGCACGGCGCATCGGCTTCCCGCTGATGCTCAAAGCGATCGGAGGCGGTGGCGGTATCGGCATTCGTGCTTGCGAGGACATGGCGGCTCTGGAGGCGGCTTTTCCCACGGTGTCACGTCTTGCCGGGAGCCACTTTACGGATAGCGGCGTGTATCTCGAGCGATTTCTCCCCGCGGCACGTCACGTCGAGGTACAGGTATTCGGCGATGGCAGCGGCCGGGTGGTCGCTCTCGGCGAGCGCGACTGCTCCCTGCAGAGGCGCCACCAGAAGATCATCGAAGAGGCGCCTGCACCGCACCTCAGCACCTCGCTGCGCTCGGCACTCGCCGCCAGCGCAATACGACTGACGAGTGCCGTGGCATACCGCTCCGCGGGAACCGTCGAGTTCCTGCTGGATGCGCGGCGCGAAGAATTCTTCTTCCTCGAGGTCAACACGCGTCTGCAGGTCGAACACGCCGTCACCGAAGAAGTGACAGGCGTCGACCTCATCGAGTGGATGGTACGGGGAGCTGCCGGCGACTATTCCTTCATGGAGGACTGGGCACGGAACGAGCCCATTCCTGGCACGCGCGGGTGCTCGATACAGGCGCGCCTCTATGCGGAAGATCCCGCCGAGGAGAATCGGCCGAGTAGCGGCACGATCACTCACGTGCAGTTCCCCGCCGATGTGCGTGTGGAGACCTGGATCGCCGCCGGCACGGAGGTCAGCACCCACTACGACCCGCTGCTCGCAAAGCTTATCGTGAGAGGCGCAGATCGCGCAGCCGCGCTGACTGCCCTGCAGCGTTCGCTCGATGCAACACGCATCGCAGGGCTCGAGACCAATCTCGAGTGGCTGCGGCAGATCGTTCGTAGCGACATGTTCGTCTCCGGCAACGTCTCCACGCGTGCACTGGCCAGCGTGCCGTACGCTTCGTGCTCGGTGCGCGTGCTGAGCGGTGGACTCGCGACGACAGTGCAGGATTACCCCGGACGACGCGGATATTGGCACGTCGGCGTGCCGCCTTCCGGCCCGATGGACTGTCTGGCATTTCGACTCGGTAATCGGCTACTCGACAATCCGGAAGGGACACCTGGTCTGGAAGTCACGGCGCTCGGCCCTACTCTGTTCTTCAATACCGCCGCTACGATCTGCCTCGCAGGCGCCGATTGCGAAGCCCTCCTGGATGGAGTGCCGGTCGCCACCTACACCGCGACCGGCGTTACCGCGGGTCAGACCTTGAAACTCGGGCGGGTCAGCGGCTGCGGCTTGCGCGGCTACGTGCTCTTCCGCGGCGGCCTCGATGAATCCGCTTACCTCGGCAGCTGCTCGACCTTCACGCTCGGGCGCTTCGGTGGACATGCGGGACGCAGCCTCGCGGCCGGGGACGTGCTGCACCTCTGCGCGAACCCGTTCACCAAGGCGCAGTCACTCACTTGGCTCAATGCGCATCTACCACGCCGGCTGCACCCGACCCTGACGCACGAGTGGCGAGTGCGGGTGCTGTATGGACCTCATGGGGCACCGGACTTCTTCACGAGCGCGGACATCGACGCGCTACTGAGTGCAAGCTGGAAGGTTCACTACAACTCCAATCGCACCGGAGTGCGCCTGATCGGTCCCAAGCCGCAGTGGGCGCGCCGCGACGGGGGTGAAGCGGGCCTGCATCCCTCGAACATTCACGACAATGCGTATGCAGTGGGGGCGGTCGATTTCACGGGCGATATGCCCATCATCCTGGGTCCCGACGGCCCCTCATTGGGGGGCTTCGTCTGCCCGTTCGTCGTCATTTCCGCGGACCTCTGGAAACTCGGGCAGCTTGCCCCTGGCGACAGCGTCCAGTTCGAGTGCGTGGATGAAGTGAGCGCGAGGGCAGCCGAACGAGCACAGGATGACTGGATCGCGGGCGGGTCCCACCGAACCCGAGTATCACCCCCGGGGCTCGTGGCCATGTCGCGCGCCGCGAGGCTCCGCGAGACAGATACGGTCCTCGCGACGTTCAGCGGGCGCGAGTCGCGTCCGAGGACTCTCTATCGTCGGCAAGGAGATCGGCACGTGCTCATCGAGTACGGCCCGATCGTACTTGACTTGACTCTGCGCCTGCGGGTGCATGCGCTCATGTTGGAGCTCGAGCGAGCCCGTCCACCGGGCATCATCGATGTGACGCCAGGCATTCGCTCCCTGCAGGTTCATTACGATCCGGACGTGTTGCCGCTCGAGCATCTGCTGCGGACGCTCGCGGACCTGGAGGACGGGCTCGGAAACCTCGACAGCTTCGAAGTTCCCTCGCGCACCGTGTGGCTGCCGCTGTCTTTCAATGATCCGGCCGTCGCCCAGACCATCGAGCGCTACATGAGCTCGGTGCGGGCCGATGCGCCCTGGTGTCCCGACAACATCGAGTTCATCCGCCGCATCAACGGGCTGCGCTCGGTCGAGGACGTGCGCGAGACCGTGTTTGCGGCACGCTACCTGGTGTTGGGTCTGGGTGATGTCTATCTGGGGGCGCCCGTGGCGGTGCCTCTCGATCCACGTCATCGACTCGTGACGACCAAGTACAACCCGGCGCGAACGTGGACGCCGCCAAATGTCGTCGGTATCGGCGGGGCCTATCTGTGCATCTACGGCATGGAGGGACCCGGCGGGTATCAGCTCTTCGGCCGTACGGTCCAGGTGTGGAATACCTATCCCCGAGCCGAGGAGTTTCGGGAACATCCGTGGTTGCTGCGATTCTTCGATCAGATCCGCTTCTTCCCTGTCAGTCACGCCGAGCTCACGGACTGGCGCCGCGACTTCCCCTACGGGCGGCGGCCGCTTCGGATCGAGACCGACATTTTCCGTTTCGCGGACTACCAACGCTTCCTGCGCGCCGAGCACACCCGTATCGAAGCTTTTCAGACGAGGCGCCGCGCCGCCTTCGACGCCGAGCGCGAGGCCTGGGCACTACGCAGCGAAGCCGACAGGTCACCGCCCGAGACCATGGTCAAACCGGACACGCCCGAAGCAGCGCGCGGCACAGAGCTCATCGAGGCCCCGCTGGGCGGTCACGTCTGGCGAATCGAAGTCCGCTCGGGCGATCGCATCCAGAAAGGAGCGGTCATCGTAGCCATCGAGGCGATGAAGACCGAGTGCAGTGTGCCGAGCCCCACGGGGGGCGTCGTGCGCGCCGTATACATTCGCCAAGGCCAGGCCATTGCCCCGGGCACGCCGCTCATCGCGATTGAGCCTGACAGGCCCCCATCTGCCACGGGAGGTGACTAATGGCCTTCCACAGTTGGAACGTGTGTGCGATCGCACACGAGGTGAACGGCGGCGCAATCAGCGCCCAGGCCGTCGCCCAGGAAGCCCTCGATCGGGCCCGTGCGTACGACAAGATCCAGCCGCAGGCATGGATCAGTCGTGCGACGGACGACAAGGTGCTTGCGCAGGCAGAGCACGTCGACGTCCGGATCGCAGCCGGCGAGTCTCTCCCACTCGCGGGCGTTCCGGTCGCGGTCAAGGACAACATTGACGTCAAGGGGTTCGAGACGACGGCCGCTTGTCCGGTCTTCGCCTACCGACCCGAGCGCTCCGCTGCGGTCATCGAGCGCTTGCAGGCGGCTGGCGCAGTCATCCTCGGCAAGGCCAATCTCGATCAATTTGCCACGGGCCTGGTGGGCACGCGCAGCCCCTTTGGCGCGCCCGGCTGCGTGTTCAATCGCGAGTACGTGAGCGGCGGGTCGAGCTCGGGATCCGCTGTTCTGGTCGCCGCAGGAGTGGTACCGCTGGCGTTGGGCTCAGATACAGCCGGCTCAGGCCGTGTGCCTGCCGCCTTCAACAATCTCGTTGGCCTCAAGCCCACTCGCGGGCGATGGAGCACTCGCGGCCTCGTGCCGGCGTGCAGAAGTCTGGATTGCATCACCACACTCACCGCCAACGCCGCCGATGCAGCTCGCGTCGACGCCGTGCTCGCGCTGTTCGACCGCGAGGATCCCTTTGCACGTCGCAGACCCTCAAAGACTCCCCAGATCGGGAAGGAATTCCGCCTGGGCATCCCGCGGGCTTCCGAGCTGCGCGATCTCGCGCCTGAGGACGCCGGGTGCTTTGCGACCGCAGTGCATCGAGTGCAGGGCATCGGTGGCACGGCAGTGGAAATCGACGTGGCTCCGCTCCTGGAGGCCGCGAGGCTGCTGTACGGCGGGCCGTGGGTTGCTGAGCGGACCGCCGTTCTCGAGCCGCTCCTGGCGCACTCCCCAGGCGCCATCCATCCCGTCGTGCAGGCCATCGTCCAAGCGGGCAAGGGGATCTGCGCCGCCGACGCTTTCCGTGGTTGGTATGCGCTGCAGAGCTATATGCGGACCGCCGAAGAAATGTGGGATCAAATCGATGTGCTCGTGTTGCCCACGACGCCGACCATCTATCGCATCAGCGAAGTCCTCGCCGATCCCGTGGCGCTCAATGCCCGACTCGGGCTCTACACCAACTTCGTGAATCTCCTGGACATGAGCGCCATCGCAGTCCCGGCCGGCTTCCGCTCCAACGACACGGGAGTCGGCGTCAGTCTCATCGGTCCTGCCTGGTGCGATGCGAGCCTGCTCGAGCTCGCCGTACGGTATGAGCAGACCCGGCCGGAAGCCCTCTCTCCGAATCTCGATCTGCAGATGCGAGAAGCGCGTGTTCAACTGGCTGTCGTCGGTGCGCATCTGTCAGGGATGGCGTTGCATTGGCAACTGAGCTCACGCGCTGCGCGCCTCGTGCGGCGCACACGCACGGCGCCGGTCTATCGGCTCTACGCGATGACCACTCAAGCACCGCCGAAGCCGGCGCTCGTCCATGCCGGAGATAGCGGTGCCCCCATTGAAGTTGAAGTCTACGAGCTCGACTTCGCGGCTTTCGGCAGCTTCGTGCAAGAGGTTCCCGCACCGCTCGCCATCGGCACCGTGATGCTGGCGGACGGCTCGAGTATCAAGGGCTTTCTGGCCGAGCCCCGCGCCATCGTCGGCGCGCTCGACATCACCGCAGATGGCGGCTGGCGCGCCTATCTCGAGCGCTCGGCTGCCGTTGGAGTCCCTTCATGAACACGATAAGCCGTCGGCCTCGACTGCAGCTCGCCACCCTCCTGCTCGCCACGTTCGCCGCAGCCTTGCCCGCGCAGGCCGAAATCAAGGTCGGCGTGTCGGACTGGACGGGTTGGGTCGCCTGGTATGTCGCTCAGGACCAGGGTTACTTCCGCAAGTATGGCGCGGACGTGAAGCTCGTCTGGTTTGCAAACTACAGCGACTCGATCTCCGCCCTGTCCACCGGACAGCTGGATGCCAACTGCCAGACCTGGTCCGACACACTCGGCCCGCTCGCCAAGGGCCTGCCGTTGAAAGCCGTGCTGGTGAATGACAACTCCGCGGGTAACGACGCGCTGCTGGTGGGCCCCCACATCAGGAGCTTCGCTGACCTGCGCCACCATACAGTGGCCCTCGAGCAGTACAGCATCTCGCACTTCGTCCTCTACACCGCCCTCGCGCGCAACGGCCTGACAGCCAAGGACGTCACCGTCGTCAACCTGTCAGCGGGAGACGCCGCGGCCGCCTTCATCAGCGGCCGGGTCGATGCCGCGGTCGTGTGGAATCCCTGGATCAGCGAAATCCAAAAGAGCGGCAAGGGCACGGCCCTCTTCACTTCTGTCCAGATGCCGGGCCTCATTCCGGACTTGCTGGTCGCGCAGGCGCGCTCGATCCAGAGCAAGCGCAATGACTTCATCGCCATGCTGCGCGCGTGGTTCGATACGGAGGCATTTATCCGCACCCAACCCGATCGCGCCGTCGCGATCATGTCGAAGGTCGTGAGCATGTCACCGGAACAGTACCGCGTGTTTCTGCCCGGCACTCGCTTTTTCGATGCCGCGGCCAATCGGGAAGCGTTCGACGCGAACAACCCCCGCAGCCTGGTCAGCGTCGCGCCCAGCATTGCCGCGTTCCTGTTGTCGAACAAACTCATCGACGGCCAGCCGGATGCCGCAAAAGGCATCGACCGCTCCTTGCTCGATGAAGCTCTCGCAGGAGGCGGTGCGCCGGTCAGCGCACGGACCGTGAAATGAAACCGGGAATATGGACGATCCGGGGATGGCTCAGCCAGCGTCGCTACTGGACGCTGGCAGTGCTTGGGCTCGCCGCGCCCCTCGCCCTGTGGAGCGCGCTGACGCTCAGCGATGCCGTCAATCGCGTGTTCCTGCCAGGGCCTCTGGATGTACTGCGCAGAATCGCGACCTGGTTCGACCAGGATCATCTGGTCGATGATCTGAGCATCAGCTGCTTTCGCGTCATCGCCGGTTGGTCCCTGTCTGCCCTCGTTGCGCTGCCTCTCGGGCTGCTGATCGGGAACTTCCGCGTCATCCAGGCGCTGCTGGAGCCGCTGACGGACTTCGTGCGCTACATGCCGGCCGTGGCGTTCATCCCCCTGGTCATGCTTTGGATCGGGATCGACGAGGGCGCCAAGATCGCCATCATCTTCATCGGCACGTTCTTTCAGATGGTGTTGATGGTGGCGGAGGACGTGCGGCGCGTGCCGATGGCGCAGATCGAGGCGGCCCAGACAATGGGCGCCACACGCTCTGAGGTCATCGAGAAAGTCATCATCCCTTCCGCGAAGCCTGCGCTCCTGGACACCCTGCGGATCACCATGGGATGGGCCTGGACGTATCTCGTCGTCGCCGAGCTCGTCGCCGCCAACTCAGGGCTCGGCTACTCGATCATCAAGGCCCAGCGCTTCCTGCAGACCGACAAGATCTTCGCCGGCATCATTCTCATTGGCGCGATCGGGTTGGCCATGGACCAGGCGTTTCGCCTAGCGCATCGGCTCGCCTTCCCCTACTTGCACGTCCGAGGCTGACTGTCTGTGAGTGCGATCAGCTTTCGGTCGGTGTGTAAAGTGTTCGGCTCGGGACGCCGTCGCATCGTGGCCCTGGACAATGTGTGTCTGGAAGTCGCCGATGGCGAGTTCCTGACCCTGGTCGGGGCTTCCGGCTGTGGCAAGTCCACGCTTCTGCGAACCCTCGCTGGGCTTGAGACACACACCTGCGGAAACGTAGAAGCCGGTGGGCGACCCGTGGTCGCCCCCGGTGCTGATCGCGCCATGGTGTTCCAGGATTACAGCCTCTATCCCTGGCTCACAGTGATCGAGAACATCAAGTTCCCACGACAACTGGCGATCCACACGCGCGACCGTACCAGCGCCGACGTCGAAGCGGCATCCGGCCGTGCCGATGCGCTGCTGCAGCTGATGGGTTTGAGTCAGGCCGCTCACGCCTATCCGTCGCAACTCTCCGGCGGCATGCAGCAGCGAGTGGCCATAGCGCGAGCGCTCATGACCCGCCCCAGGGTCCTTCTGATGGACGAGCCGTTCGGGGCACTCGATGCGCAGACGCGTGAGGTCATGCACGATCTGATTCTGCACGTGTGCCGGATCGAGGGCTGCACCGTCGTGTTCGTCACCCATGATGTCGATGAAGCCATTTATCTGGGGCGACGCGTCGTTCTCATGGCCCCACGCCCGGGCCGCATCGACTCGGTGTACGAAGTGCCCTTACCGCGCCAGCGTGCGCTCACGATGAAACACTCACCGGAATTCCTGGCACTGCGCTTTCGAATTCTCGAGCGCATTCGCGACACATCGGGAATGCGCACCGACCTGGAACTGCTCCAGCGGCTGTCGCAGCAGGCAGTGCCGACATGAGTACCGTGCCGGCAGGGCCCGCCACGGCCTCGCACTCGAGGAGCGCGGCGGCGGCGCTCGAGCATGTCGAGGCGGCGCTGCGTGCTGCGCCAGAGAGTCCGCGCCTGCTGCTGCAACGAGCTCAATGGCTGCTGGCACTGGGACAGATGACGCGGGCGTGCGAGGCCGCAGCTGCGGCCCAGACACTTGCCTCCACAGACGCTGCCGTGCTCGACGCCATTGGCAATGTATTCAGCCGTGCGGGCGATCAGCACCGTGCGCTCGCCGCCTTCGAGCGGGCTACTGCTCTCTCGCCGGCTGAGCCTCACTTCACCTTCAATCGCGCGACAGTGCGGCGCTTCCTCGGAGATCTCGAAGGGGCGGAGCAGGACTACGACCGGGTCATCGCACTGCGGCCCACCGACTACGAGGCGTTCCTCAACCGCTCGGAGCTGCGGGCGCAGAGCGCAGAGCGAAATCACATTCACGAGCTGGAAGCACGTCTGAGGTCAGCCGGAATGGATTGGCGTGGTGAGGTAGCGCTGCGCTACGCCCTGGCGAAGGAGTACGAGGACATCGGCCAGTACAGGTGCGCTTTCGAACACCTCTCCCGCGGCTCGCGTGTGAGACGCCTGCATTTGCAATACGACGTCGCCACGGACGTGGCCACGGCCGATTGGATTATCCAGGCCTATCCCGGCTCGCCGTCGCCGACGCGCGCGCACGCAATTCAGTCCTCCCGAGACTCGGTGGCTCAGAGCCCCGTTTTCATTGTTGGCCTGCCCCGCAGCGGCAGCACGCTGGTTGAGCGTATTCTCGGCAGTCATACAGACGTGCGGGCGGCGGGCGAGCTGCCGCACTTCGCGCTGAGCGTGGTCGGGGAAGTTATACGGCAGCGCAGGACTGGACTCATGCCGCGCCGGGAGCTCGTCGAGCTCTCTGCACAGCTCGACTTCGCGGCACTCGGAAGAGACTACTTGTCCAGGGTTCGGGCAGGCGGCGTCAGCGCCGAGCGCTTCACCGACAAGATGCCTCTCAACTATCTGTATTGCGGACTCATCCAGCGCGCACTGCCGGGCGCACGGATTGTCCACGTTCGCCGCAGTCCCATGGCGGCGTGCTTTGCGATCTACAAGAAGCTGTTCCAGGACGGCTACCCGTTCTCCTACGACCTCGAGGAGCTCGGTCGATACTACATCGCGTACCGCCGCCTGATGCGCCACTGGACGGCGACGCTTCCCGGACTCATTCATGAAGTGAGCTACGAGGCGCTCGTCGCAGACCCGCGGCGGGAGACGCAGAGATTACTCGCTTTCTGCGCACTGCAATGGCAGGACGCTTGCCTGGAGTTTCACGCCAACCCCGCGCCGAGCACGACGGCGAGTGCCGCACAGGTGCGGCGCCGTCTGTACGACAGCGCCATCGGCCTATGGCGCCAGTATGCAGCGCAACTCGAGCCACTGCGGCGGCAGCTTGCAGCAGCCGGCATCGACACTGAGGAGTAGCAGAGATGAGATGCTCTCGTATCATCGCTCGGGTCACCGCGATCGCCTCGGTGGCCTGCATGAGTCTCCCGCAGGTAACGGGCGCGGCAGCCCAAGTGCGCCTCGGTGTCGTGAACTGGATCGGTTACGGGCCGATCTACTGTGCCACGGCAAACGGCTATTACCGCAAGTACGGCTCGGACGTGCAGCTCGTGACCTTCAGCGACAACTCGCTGATGCCCGGTGCCCTCGAGGGCGGCGAGCTGCAGGCTTCGACGCTCACCTACGACCAGGTGATCACGGCAACCTCCAAGGGATGGAAGCTCAAGGTGGTGATGCCGCTCGACTACTCGGTGGGAGGTGATGCGATCGTCTCCAGTGCCGCGATCCATAGCGTCAAGGATCTGAAGGGTCGCAAGGTCGCCTTTCAACCCGCCTCGCCGTCGGACTTTCTGCTCGCGTATGCGCTCGCGCAGTCAGGTCTGTCTCAGAGAGATATCCGCGCGGTCAACTCGACGCCCGAGCAGGTCGTGGCGGTCATGGCCACTGGCGCAGTCGATGCCGGAGTGACCTATGAGCCCAGCGTGTCAACAATCCGCAAGCTCGGCGGTGGGAGCCAGTTCCGGGTACTGCTGTCCTCGCGCGAGGCTCGCGGGATGATCACAGACGTACTGGCGCTCACCGACGGCACGATCGCCAAGGACCCGCAGCTCGTGGAGGCCCTGATCCGCGGCACGCTCGACGGCCTCGACTACATGCGCAGGCAGCCCGATCAGGCTGCGGCGCTCATCGGCAAGGCCCTGGGAATCAGCGTCGCGGACGTGAAGGCCCAGCTTGCCAATGTCGAGAATCCGCCCTTGGGCCAACTGGGCGATGTATTCAAGCGCAGCTCTTCCCTGCCCTCTTTCTATGCCAGCGGCGGTGTCATCGGCGACATCCTGAAAAAGGAGGGCCAGATCCAGGTCCTGCCACCGATTGAGGCCACCTACGACGCCTCATTCGTAGCAGCCGTGCAGGCGCATCCGGGAGAGCTGCGATGAGCGCGCTCATGCGACGGGCCGCGGGCTGGCCGAACTGGCTGGTCATTTCGTACACCCTGCTCGGCTGGGGTGCGGGCATCTGGCTGCTCACTCGACCCGAGGTCCTCAGCAACATCGTCGGCGTGCTGCTGACGACTCACACGCTCGTGTGCTCAGGCTACGTGATCCATGAGTGCGTGCATCAGACCGTATTCGTCCGCCCGAGCCCCAACGACGGGCTCGGCAAGCTCATGAGCTGGCTGAACGGCTCATGCCTCGCCGATTATCAGCGACTGAAGATCAAGCACTTGAGACACCACACCGAGCGGCTGGACGTGGTGACTTTTGACTACCGTGGTGTTCTGCAGCGCATCCCTGGATGGGCTCGACGGGCAGCTCTCGCTCTCGAGTGGGCCTACATTCCCGTGGTCGAGCTGATGATGCGCGGCATGATCATCGCGGCGCCGTTCTACTACGGAACCGTTGGTGACCGTCCCGTTTCCAGCTCCACGAGTCGCGCCCGCATCCGCACGGTCGCCCTGTTCGCGCTGCGAGTAACGCTGTGGGCCGCGCTCGCGCTCATTTCCGTCAAGGCGGTACTCCTGTATGCCCTCTCCTATCTGCTGTTCCTGCACGTGCTGCGCTTCATGGACGCGTTCCAGCACACATACGAGGTAGTCCCTTCGTATTCGCTCGACCCCGCGCCGCGCGACCCGCGCCGCAACAGTCGATACGAGTACGAGAACACCTACTCGAACCTTCTCGCGGTGCGCTGGTCCTGGCTCAATCTCCTGGTACTGAACTTCCCCTACCACAACGCGCATCACGCCAGGCCGGGCGTCCCCTGGTACCGCCTGCCCGCTCTGCATCACAAGCTCTACGGCGACCGCGATCTGCAGGTGATTCCGTGTCGTGATCTCATCGTCAATTACCACCGCGACCGCGTGAGGCGGGTCATGGCCTCGGATTACGGGACCGTCTGTCCTGACGGTCAGCGCGCAAACGGGTTCCTCGGTGCGGTCGGGGTCTCGTTCCTAACAGCCGTATGACTGGGCAAGCCGCTGCCACTGCTCTCATCGTCATCGATATGCAGCGCGACTTCCTGGACCCGCGCGGCTACATCGGCCAGAGCGGCGTCGACGTGAGCGTATTGCGCGCCCCGATACCCAACGTGCGCCGACTGCTCGAAGCCGCGCGCGCGGCGGGTGTTCGAGTCGTTCACACACGAGAGGGTCATCGACCCGACCTTGCAGACCTGAACCCCGCAAAGGCGCGCCGCGCCGCACGCGTCGGCGCGGCCATCGGCAGCAACGGACCCCTCGGCCGGTTGCTCGTGCGAGGAGAGCCCGGGCACGCGATCATCGATGAGCTTGCGCCGTTACCTTCCGAGGTCGTCATCGACAAGCCGGGATTCGGTGCGTTCTACGCAACGGATCTCGAACTCATACTACGCGCGTGGGGCGTCACGGCATTGATACTTACCGGAGTCACGACAGATGTGTGCGTGCATTCGACGCTCCGTGAGGCCGTTGACCGCGGCTTCGAATGCCAGACGGTCGGCGACGCGTGCGCGGCCGCCGACCCAGCGATTCATGCCGCGATGTTGCAATGCATATCAGGCGAGGGGGGAATTCTCGGCCGCGTCGTGAGGACGGCGGATGTCGTAGCGGCGTGGGGGTGCGATCTCGACTAGCCAGGGTCGCCAGACAGAGCAGTCGACTGCGCTTATTTTGTCATCTATAATGATAAAATAGCTATCACTCTTCATGATCCCGATTTCGGGTGAACGGTCCGCTGTCCAATATGGATGCGTTTTCGCGAGCGTTCTCCTGCCCGCGAGGTGCGCCGATGGCCAGACCCTCATCGTCACGGTGTCATGTGTGGTAGGACCTCAGCGATTCGCGCTCGCGGATCAGCAGCTGTCGTCCTGCCGGAAACAGGCCTCATCCAGCGAGAGGAGCGCCGCGTTCAGCCTGACCTGCCCGCTCGGCACCGCAGTGAGTGTCGACCTTCCACCTACGGCTGCTCAGCTCATGGTGCGCCTGCGCAAACAGCCGGCGTTGCGCACCGAGGTTCTGAAGTTTCCGCTGCGTTGGGTTGTCTTCCACCCGCCAGCTCCGCCAGCTGCGCGGCGGACTGCTGCCACTTCAGACGCGAATAGGGTTGACCGTCGGCGCTCTCGACGACCAGCGATGAGCGCACCACGGGACCTGTGTCGATCGCGCAAACGGGCACCCGGAGTGTCGCACCGCTTCCAGTGCGGCGGAATAGTCAGCGTCACTGAAGGTATCCATACGTCCACATGCTGACGTGGTCGTAATTCCATGCCGCCGCGGGCGGGTTCGCGGTGACCGTCACCTCATGCGTTTGCGCGTCGAAATCCGCGCGGGCCTGCGGGGCAGGCTGGCTGTGGGCAGTGAAGTCCTTCGAGCGATCTCCCGTTCCGGCGGCACCCGTTGCGGTCTGCACCAGAACAAACATCATCAGCATCACCCAACCCAGCCAGCGCGCTTGGGCCAGCCTGTGCGCGCGCGAGTCATCTCGATAGCGACGTGTGTCCATCGTACTGTCCTCCACAATTCGATGTGCTGTTGACACCGAAGCTTCCGTCCACCATGGCGGCGCCTCGAGCCCACGCCGTGGCGGGCCGGATACTTTCCATTCAAGTCCCATCCATCGGTCGGCCGTCCGCGACCGTCGGACGGCCGACCGGACCTTCAGACCCGTTTAGCTGGCACGAGTGAGCTCCGACGCATCGGTCACATGTCGTCGTAACCTCCCGGCGCCGGTGCGGCGGCCTGCGCTTGCGGCTTGGGCGCCTCGGCAATGGAGGCCTCCGTCGTCAGGAACAATCCGGCCACGGACGCCGCGTTCTGCAGCGCCAGGCGTGTCACCTTGGTCGGATCGAGGATGCCGAGGGCGATCATGTCGCCGAACTCGCCGTTGGCTGCGTTGTATCCGAAATTGCCCTTGCCGTCCCGCACCCGATTCAACACCACCGCCCCATCGTCACCCGCATTGATCACAATCTGCCGCAACGGCTCCTGCATCGCGCGCGCCAGGATCCTGATGCCGTGCGCCTGATCCTCGTTGGCGGCCGAAAGCTTTTCCACCGCCTTCACCGCGCGCACCAGGGCCACACCGCCGCCGGGGACGACGCCTTCCTCCACCGCTGCCCGGGTCGCATGCAGCGCATCCTCCACGCGCGCCTTCTTTTCCTTCATTTCGACTTCGGTCGCGGCACCCACCTTCAGCACTGCAACGCCACCGGAGAGCTTCGCCACT
>CAZLYG010000052.1:0-16490 GCA_964563075.1 uncultured Steroidobacteraceae bacterium
GCACCGGCACGCGCAGAGCACAGGGCCACGCAGGGGTGCATCGATTACTCGGACGATCCCGCCGGTTGCCAACCCTCGACGTTCCCGACACCCACGGGACAGATGCCCTCGCGGCGCGTCGGCAAGGACGGCAGGATCGATCCGCGATCCTCCGAGGCCGACGCGCGCAAGGGAGCCGCGCTGCTGGAGAAGAAGCTGCATCTGTTTCGCAACATCACTCCGCTGCACTGGATCGTGACCGTCCCTTCGGTGCAAGACCCCGCGAGCTCAGGATGGACGGGCGGGGATCTGGATGCCATGGGCGATGCGCGCGGACTGGGGATCGCGGGCGACTGCATCTTCGTCGGCCACGAGAATGGCCTGGGCCACAAGCACGCCATCAACATTTTCAAGATCGCACGTGATCCGGTGAAGAACGACCCGGTTCAGGTGGGGGAGATCCCGGCCATGGCCCAGGGAGATGAGGGCTTCGATGACCGCGAGCTGCGCTCGCTCGTGTACACCACGCGTGGCGGGCAGGACCGCCAGATCATGGTGCGCAATGGCGGCACCCGGTCCATCGGGCGACAGATGGTGTATGACATCGACCCGGGCACGTGCCTGGTGAAGTCGGTGAGCGGTGTCTACGACTTCGGCGGACAGTCGCACGAGTTCTATCTGTGGCACGACCCGGCCAACCCGAATCGAATACTGGTGTACATGACCATCTGGACCCCGGCGGTGCCCGATCCCAACCACCCGGGCCTGCTGGTGGCGGATCTGTATGTCATGGCCGTCACGGATGAGAACACCGGCGCGATCCTCGAGCACCCTCGCATCGACGCCACTTTCACTCTGCAGGATGCCGGCGGGCCGCGGCTCAACGAGAAGCCCGATGCGACAGGCCTCTACTCGGACGGGCGCTTCATCGACTATTCGGTCGACAAGAACCTCGCCGGCCGGCCCGGCAACTTCAATACCTCGCAGCAGAACAAGCTGCACTCGATCTCGATCTCCAACGACGGGGAGCGCGGCTACGTGGCCGGCACTACGGCAGGCTTCTACGTACTCAACACCGAGGCCATCGCTCATCACACCGACGCGGACCTGGCAGCAGGCAAGGCCGGCTGCAATCTGCACACGACCATCGTGAGCACGGGCGGCGCCATCGACGCGGCGAAGCTCTCCGACCTGGCCAACGATTGCGTGCACATGGTCGTCAATGACGATCCTGGCCTGAAGGCTTTCCTCACCTCCAGCGCGCCGCCCGAGGTGAAGGTCGAGCGGTATCGGGCCCTGGAGTCGCGCTCGCGATTCGACGTCTACCCTCCCTTTGACGCTGTTCCCACCGGTACCCACAGCGCCGTGCTCGTTCCGGATCGTCCGGCCGCGGTGCGCGGCAACACCAAGGGACGGCCCGCTTTCGTGTGGATCAGCGACGAGAATTTCGGCTGCCCGCTGAACTATGCGCGGGTCGTCTCGGTCGAGCAGGAGGCTTTCCCGGCGATGGTGGGCGCCTTCGCGATTCCTGACAACGTGCTCGATAACTGCCTGAAGCAGGCGATCACCGAGCCGGACGGGGTCACGCCCCGGCGGCCGATCCCGCAGCAGAATCACAATCCGACGGTATTCAGGGACCTGGTGTTCACGACCTGGTACGGGCACGGCCTGCGGGTCATCGACATCTCCAACCCGATGACTCCGCGCGAAGTCGGCTACGCGCTGCCGGTTCCGCAGGGGATCGCGCGGACCTATCCTATCTTCAAGGATGGACTGATGTACTGGGCTGACAACCGCACGGGACTGCACGTAGCGAAGTACACTGGTCCGTACGCGAACGAGATACCGGACAAGGGTGTTTACGAAGGCAACGCCACGAGCCCGCATCGTTGAATGATCTGAGTCGCCGTCAATTGATCCGCAGGCTTCTGGCCGGCGCACTCGCCGGCCCCGGACTCTATGCGCAGCTAGCGCGAGCTCAGCAGCGCCCCTCGTTGCAGGACCCGCCCGATGAGGGGATTGCATGGGTGTGCCCCATGCACCCTGCCTACACTGCGGCGGCGGCGGGCATCTGTCCGATCTGCGGCATGGTCCTCATCCAGACACGGCCCTACGACACGCGCGACTTCCGCCTCCTGTTCCACACCGAGCCCGCGGACGCACGCCCTGGCGAGAAGCTCACGCTCTTCTTCACGTTCCTGCGGCCCGGAAGCAGCGAAGCCGTCAGGGAGTTCGAGGTGGTGCACACCAAGCGCTTCCACCTGTTCATCGTCAGCGAGGATCTGCAGTTCTTCGAGCACATCCATCCGGTGATGCGCCCCGAGGGCACCTGGACCATCGAGACGACCCTTCCCAAAGCCGGCTGCTACCGCCTGCTGTGTGACTTCATGCCAGCCGGCGGTGCGGGGCAATTCCTCACGGCGCCCCTGGTGACGGCCGGTTACGAGGGCGACCTCGCAAGCGACGCCGCTCACCTGCGACCTGACACCACTCTCACGAAGAACGCGGGCGACATGACCGTTGCGGTGACCTTCGATCCGCCGCAACCGCTCTCGTGCCAGTACGTCCATCTGAACTTCTACCTGACCGATACGGCGAGCGGCCGTCCCGTCACCGATCTGCAGACCTACCTCGGCCAGTTCAGCCACATGCTGCTGCTGAGCGAGGACCTGCAGTGTTATGTACACTCTCATCCTATCAATCTCGTCGTGCAGGCGGAGGATGCTGCCTCCATTCCGGAGTACATCATCCCGCCCGATGCCGATCTCACGAAAATACGTGGCGGACCGCGAGTCACCTTCGACGCTCTCATGCCGAAGGCCGGCGTGTTTCGCGCCTGGGCTCAATTCCAGCGCAACGACCAGGTGCACACTGTCCAGCTCACTTTCAACGTGGCCCAGGGGACAGCGGAGCCCGTCCTGACGTGAAACGTCATGCGGCTGCCGCGCTGGGCGCCTGCGGGCTGCTCCTGGGCTCGCCGATGGCAGTGCTTGCCCACGCTCAAGTCACCACTACAGTGCAGTTCGACCGCGAGATCGTGCACATCCTCGATAACCATTGCGTGATGTGCCACGCGGCAGGCGGGTTGGCGTTTCCACTCGTCACGTACGAGCAGACCTACCGGGCGCGCTGGCAGATCCGCCAGGACGCTCTCAGCCGGCACATGGCGCCGTGGGCCGCGGTGGCCGGGTACGGCGAGTTTGCCAACGACAATGCCCTCACGCAGCGCGAAATCGACTTTCTCTCTTCGTGGGCAGAGAGCTACGGTCCGCGCAACAACGGCCAGGTCTATACGACCGCAGCCGCGGCACCGGAGGTCGTGCAAGCCCACTTCGACTTCAACCGCTGGGCGCTCGGCGCCCCGGATGTGCGCTTGTCACTTGCCGCGAGGGCTGTCCCACCCGGACACACGGCAGTGATCCAACGCGTAACGCTCGATCCGAAGCTGAGTGCCGCGCGCTGGCTCAGGGGGCTCGAGTACAAGCCCGGCGACCGAAGTGTCGTGCATGGCGTCTCCTTCTTCCTTCAGGAGACGGGCCAGTGGCTTGGAAGCTGGACTCCGTGGCATCCCTTCATGAGCCTGCCGGAAGGTAGCGCCTGGCGTCTGCCCGCCGGATCGCACATCGCCACGGAGATTCTTTACTACGGGACGAGCGCGCCAGTCACCGATAGCGGCTCGCTCGGCTTGTATTTCTCCTCCGCCCAACCCGCAACACCACGCTCTGTGACAAGCCTGACCCTTGAAGCGAAGGGCCCCGGCGCCGTGCGCAAGGCTGCGACCACGCTCGCGGAAGATACGAACGTCCTTGCCCTGCAGCCGCAGCTCATTCCCGGTGTCGAGTCCATCGAAGTGGCCGCGCACAAGCCCGATGGCGCCGTACAGATTCTGCTGTTTGCGCGGGACATTCCCCTGGATTGGCCGACACCCTACGTGTTGGCTCGGCCCGTGCCCCTGTCGAAGGGCACCCGCCTGAGCGTCATCGAGCACTACGCCGCGGGCGCGGCGGCCTCGGCGGCCACCGTAACCGTCACTCTCGTCCCGGGAGCGGCGCTTGCAACCGAGGCGCCGCATGCACCGGCCGGGCCGCCGTCGACGCAGCGCTTCAAGCTCACCGGCACTGTCAAATCGGTGGATATCGACTCGGGACGTGTGCTGGTTCAGCACGGGGAAATTCCGGGATTCATGGCTGCCATGACCATGTCCTACAGCGTCGGCAAAACCTCCGACCTCAAACAGGTCGCCGCGGGAGACCAGATCCAGTCGGACGTCGTCACGGGCGCGGCCGGCACGTATCTGGAGAACATCAAAGTCATCAAAAAGGCGCGCTGAAAGGGCTGCACCGCGTGTCTGCCCCTCCGCGCACGTCGTGTTTGCCTGTCAGCTCAATCCCGATACGGCCTTGAAGCCCCGCACCAGCGCCGACTCGAATTCCGCCGTGCCGGGCAGCAGCGGGCCGGGACGGTTGATGATGCCGTTGTTGATGGCTCCGTTGGCCATCTGAAAGGCGAAGCGAATACGGCCGATCTCCTCCTCGGTCAGCGAGCGCCCGATGCGCCGCTCGTGACACTCGATGGTGAGCTGCATGGTGCGCAGCCCGCTCGTCCGGAACGGCTCCCAGAACACCGGATCGTTGGCGCCCTTGACCAGCGCGGCACGCCAGAAATTCTGGCAACGCATCAGGTGCTGGTAGCTGGCGAGAATCGCATAGGCCGCGTAGTCCGCATCGCTCGCGAGCGCCCCGAAGCCTTTTTCGCGCTCCGCCCACCGCTCCTCGAGATACTCCGAAGCGAGACTCTCGAACAGCGCTTCCTTGTCCGCGAAGCGAGCATAGAAGGCTCCGACGGAGCAGCCGGCGCTCTTGACCAGATCGTTGACCGAGATCACTTCCCAGGGTTCTGTCTGCAACAGTTTCCAGGCCGCCGCAATCAGTGCATCACGGGTTTTGCGGCTGCGATCCTGCTTGGTCGGGAGCGGACGGCGCAGTCCGCTGGCAGGCACGGACTGACTCGGTTTTCTCGTACCCGTTCTGATGGCGGTCATTGGCAAATCATGACGTTTGACCGGGGTTTTGGGAACCCCCACTGCGAGTCCCGGATGACAACGCCGCGGCCGGCAAACACAATACGCGCCCGCGATACTGGCGCCTCTCCATGAGAGCAGTGAGAAAAACGATGACATCGAGCATCCGACCCGAAGCCGAGCGCGAGGCCGAGGGCGACCCCGCGATCACTGATGGGCTGACCCGGCGCCAACTGCTCGCTCAGGGCCTTGCGACGTTGCTGCCTTGCGCGCTCGCGAGTGCGGCACGCGCGCAGAACGGCGCAGGCGTTACTGCAGGCCCACCGCCGGCGCGGCGCCCTCCCAGACCAGGGAGCTGGGTGGTGCTTCTGGGCACTCGCGGCGGGCCCGGCATCGACCTGACACGCAGCCAGACGGCAAGTGCAGTGGTCATCGACGGCCGCCCCTATCTCGTCGACTGCGGCTACGGGAGCGTGCGTCAGCTCGTGGCGAGCAACATCGGGTACTTGCCAGTGAGCACGGTTTTCTTCACACATCTGCACGACGACCACACTGGTGATCTGCCCGCACTGCTTTCGTACCAGTGGACCAACGGCAAGACGAGTGCCACGGATGCTTACGGCCCTTATGGCACGCAGCAACTCGTTGCAGCGGCAGTCGCCTTTCTGCGCATCAACGCAAAGATTCGCACTGTCGATGAAGGGCGGAGCATCGATGTGGACGAGCAATTCCACGGGCACGACTTCCCGGCGACGGCAGAGCCGTTGGAGATTTTCAAGGATGACCGCCTCACGGTCACTGCAATCGAGAACGCACACTATCCCGAGCGTTCCAGGGCACGCATGCCCTATCGCAGTCTCGCGCTGCGCATGCAAACGAAGGATCGTTCGATCGTGTTCTGCGGTGACACGGCGTACTCACCCAACATCGTGAAGCTGGCTCGCGGCGCCGACCTGTTCGTCTGTGAGGTGATCGACGCCGGCGTGCTCGAGGAGATGCGCCGGCGGGCCAGGGAAGCCGCCGCCCGAGGGAATGAGAACAATATCTACCGCCACGTGGCCGATACGCACTCATCGCCGACTGATGTGGCTCGCATGGCCGCGGAAGCGAGCGTCAAGACCGTGGTGCTGAATCATCAAGTGCCGGGCCCCGCAGACGCGCTCGCCTATCCGGTGACGGCCTTCATCGAAGCCGTACGCGATGGGTTCAAGGGAGAAGTGATCGTCGGCGAGGATCTGATGGTCCTCTAGCGAGACGGCCCGGCCGCGGAACTCGGCCGCGACCGCGGTGGTCATCCTGTGGCCCCCCGCTTAAGGGAAACTTAAGACACCGGCGCAATGATGGCGCGTCGCGGCGTCCGGTGACCTTGCCGGCGGCGCCCTGTTTCGTTCGATCAGCGAGGACACCATGACGAATGCCGCCACGGGCCCGATCGCGGCCGTGCCTGATGCCCAGACGGACTCTGTCCGCCATTCCCTCCGCCACCTCAGGGACTATCTGACCACCCACATCGTCGGCCAGGACCGGCTGGTGGAAAGACTGCTGGTGGCGCTGCTGGCAGACGGGCACCTGCTGGTGGAGGGGCCACCCGGGCTCGCGAAGACGCGCGCCATCAAGGCTCTCGCGCACGCTCTGGAGGCGGACTTTCAACGGGTGCAGTTCACGCCGGATCTCCTCCCTGCGGATCTGACGGGCTCGGAAATCTACCGTCCCGAAGAGGGCACCTTTCGCTTCCAGCGCGGACCGCTGTTCCGCAACCTCATCCTCGCCGATGAGATCAACCGTGCCCCGGCCAAGGTGCAGTCGGCCCTGCTCGAGGCCATGGCCGAGCGCCAGATCAGCGTCGGCTCGGCGAGCTACAGCCTGCCGCGTCTGTTTCTGGTCATGGCGACGCAGAACCCGATCGAGCAGGAGGGCACCTACCCGCTCCCGGAAGCCCAGCTCGATCGATTTCTCCTGCACACCCAGGTCGACTACCCCGATCGGGCCACGACACTGAAGATCATGAAGCTGGCACGCCGCGAAGCCATCACGCAGCGCGAGCTTCCGCCACCGGAGCACCGGCTCAGTCAAGAGACTGTGCTCGCGGCACGCCGCGCCGTTCTTGCTCTCACGCTGTCGGATCCGGTCGCTGAATACATAGCAGCCCTCGTGGACGCGACGCGCCACCCTGACGCGTACAGCACCAATTTGCGCGAGTGGCTGCGCTGGGGAGCGAGCCCGCGCGCTGCCATCGCAATCGAGCGCGGCGCGCGAGCGCTGGCATGGCTGGACGGACGCGATTTCGTGACTCCGGAAGACGTGCAGGCCATTGCACCGGATGCTCTCCGGCACCGACTCCTTCTCGATTACAGCGCCCAGGCACGCGGCATGACGGCAGAGGCATGCATCGATGAGTTGCTCGGGAAGGTGCCCGCGCCGTGATTCTCCCGGACCTCGAAGAGTTGCTTGCGCTGCGCGGCGTGGCGCGCCGCCTACGGCTGAGCTCTGCGAGGACCGCTCGGGCACTGCATACCGGAAGCCATCGGAGTATTCAGCGTGGCCGCGGCCTGGAGTTCCAGGAGGTCCGTCCCTACGTGGCCGGCGACGATCCGCGCACGATCGATTGGCGCGTTACCGCGCGGCGCGGCCGGCCTCATACGAAACTCTTTCGCGAGGAGCGTGAGCGCCCCGTGTGGCTGCTGGCGGATCTCAGTCAAGGCATGTTCTTCGGAACGCGCAGGCAGCTCAAGTCGGCGGTCGTCGTGCGCGCGTCAGCGCTTCTCGCGTGGACCGCAGCGGCAGGGGGCGATCGCGTGGGCGCTGTCGTCGTCGGAAGCTCATCATCGAAAGTCGTTCCACCCCGTGCGCGTGAAGCAGGCGTCTTGCCTTTGTTGGCGACGCTTCTGGAGATGCAGCCCACCGCTCCCGGGTCCCTCGGCCAGCAGAGCCTCAACGATGGGCTGCGTGCGCTTGCCCCGATTGCCCACCCGGGAAGCCTCGTGGTTGCGCTCAGCGACTTCGCCAGCCTCGATGAGGGGCAGGAGCCTTCCTGGGCAGCCCTCGCCGTCCACAATGAGCTGCGCCTCTTCTGGGTGACTGACCCACTGGACAGTGGCGCGCTCCCCGACGGTCGTTACGGAGTTGGGGTGCCCGGCCGCTCGCGTTTTATCGAGGGTGCCGGATCGCGGGCCGCGTGGATTGCGAAGTGGCAACAGCGGGAGGAGCGCGTCGCGGACCTGGCGCGCCGGCTGACTGCCCAGGTAACACGGCTCGACACCAGTGACTCGGTCGAGAGCGTGCTGACGAGTACACTGGCCAGGCGGACGGCGGCATGAGCTCGAGCTGGCTAAGTCAACTTGCGGCTGACCACGCGCCACCGCCCGTGGGCTGGTGGCCGCCGGCTCCGGGATGGTGGATCGCGGCTGCGCTCGTTCTGCTCGCGGCATTCCTGTGCACTCGCTGGTTGAGAGACGGCCGCCGAATTCTGCGCCGCGCAGCGCTTCGGGAATTGCAGCTCATCCGCAGCAGCGAAGCCGACGGCCCCGCGGTGGCGCGGGCGATCCAACGCCTGTTGCGTCGCTATGCGGTCGCAGTGTTTGGTTCGGGCACAGTCGCCAAGCTGACGGGCGAAGCCTGGCTGGCGTTCGTCGTCGCCAAGGGAGGCGCCGAGCTCTCCGGCCCTGTGGGGTCATCGCTTCTGGTTGCCGCCTTTGGCAATCACGGGCATGACGATCGCAACGAGTGGCTGCGGGCCGCGGAGTCTTTCATCCGCAAGGCACGCGTGAGCCGGCGTGGGAGGGGCCGCAAGTGATGCACCTTGCGTGGCCCTGGATGGCGCTGCTTCTGCCCCTGCCGTGGCTGATCTATATGTGGCGCCGAGCCGCCGAGCCGCGAGGCGCCATCGTATTCGTGCCGATGGCGATGGCGCTGCCCGTGAGCGCTTCACAAGCTGCGGGAGTTTCCCGCACAGGCCGCTGGATATTCGCCGCGATCTGGCTGCTGCTGGTGGCGGCAGCCATGCGGCCGCAGTGGCTGGGAGAGCCGCAGCCCATTCCCACGACCGGTCGACGCCTGATGCTTGCGATCGATGTTTCCGGATCGATGGCCACTCAGGACATGGCTGGCGGAGAGAGTCGGCTGCGCGTCGTGCAGCAGGTCGCGGGCCGCTTCATAGACGGCCGGCACGGAGACCGTGTCGGGCTGATTCTTTTCGGCACACAACCTTATCTGCAGGCACCGCTCAGCGCGGACCTCACCACCGTGCACCACTTCCTGGATGAAGCCGTCATAGGTGTCGCAGGGACCGAGACCGCGATCGGTGATGCCATCGGACTGGCGATCAAACGGCTGCGTGCCGAGGCGAGCGCTGGCCATCCAGCCCCGCCCGGACAGACGGTGCTGGTGCTACTGACCGACGGTGTGAACGATGCCGGCGCCATGCCGCCGCTGGAAGCCGCAAAGCTCGCGGCGCAGTCCGGCTTGCGCATCTACACAATCGGTGTCGGTGCGGCAGACGATGGCGGCTTCTTCGGCGCCGCGGGCGGCGATTCCGACCTCGATGAGGCCACATTGCAGCAGATCGCGAAGCTCACGGGGGGCGCGTACTTTCGCGCCACGGATGCGAATGCACTGCAGGCGGTGTACCGGCAGATCGATCGACTGGAGCCGGCTGCCGGCACCGAACAATGGCTGCGCCCCGCGGACGAATGGTTCAACTGGCCGCTGGCGGCCGCCTTGCTGCTGAGCTTGCCCGCCGCCGGAATGCGCCGATGGACCTGAGAGCGCTGAGCGCATTTCACTTTCTACATCCGGCGTGGCTGCTCGCGTTGCCCATTCTGCTCGCGTGGGTGCTGTGGCGGCGGCGCTCCACCGGCGGCGACTGGTCCAGGATCGCCGACCCGGAGCTGCTGGCGCTGTTGCGGATCGGAGGCAGCCGGGGAAGCTCCTCTCCGTGGCCTCTGATAGGAGCCGCGTGGACGCTGGCGGTGCTCGCGCTCGCGGGTCCCGCCTGGAGCAAACTGCAGACTCCGGCATTTCATGCACCGCCCGCCTGGGTGTTGGTTCTTGACTTATCGCCGTCAATGTCAGCGACCGACACGCCACCGAGCCGCGTGACACGCGCGCGATACGCCGCAGCTGACATTCTGGATGCAGCGCGTGACGCCCGCGTCGGTCTGGTGGCCTTTGCGGGCGAGCCGCACGTTGTCGCACCGCTGACTACGGACGTCGCAACCGTACGAGTGTTGCTCAAGCCGCTCAGTCCAGCGTTGATGCCGGAATCGGGCGACAGACTCGCCCCGGCTCTGGAGGCGGCGGGAACCTTGCTGCAGGCGGGATCCGCGCGCCATGGCCAGGTGATCGTGCTTTCGGATGGCTTTGCCGATCCGGCGGAGTCGTTGCGCGTCGCCCGGGAGCTCCGCCAGAAAGGGGTGACCGTCGACGTCATCGGAGTGGGAACCCAGGCGGGCGCACCCGAACCGGACGGCAAAGGCGGATTCGTCCTCGATTCCAACGGGCGACCTCGTTTGACGCGCGAGCAGACTGACGAGCTGCACCGAGTGGCCACGGCAGGCGGCGGTCACTTTGTATCCGCTGATGCGGTGACCACGAGCCTCCTGCCCTCCATGGAAGCAAGCGGTTCTCCAGAAACGAGCGCCCACGAGAATCGCGCGCAGCTGTCGACCTGGCGCAACGAAGGTATCTGGCTGCTGCCGTTGTTGCTGCTCGTGGCGGGCCTGCTCGCGCGGAGAGGCTGGATATGAGAGCGGCAGCGTTGTGCCTGCTCCTCTCGTGTTCTGTGAGTGGCAGTGCGCTGGCCAGTACCGGGAGTGCGCTGGCCAGTGCCTGGTCCGACCTCTGGGCGACGCCGGAACAGCAGGCTCAGCACCTGCTCGACCGCCGGCAGCCCGCCGCTGCCGCCCCCTTGTTCAAGGACCCACGACGCCGCGGATATGCCGAGCTGCGCGCACGTCAGTATGCACAGGCCGCCAAGTCGCTCGCGCCGTTGAGGGATGCGGACTCGCTCTACAACCGCGGTAATGCGCTCGCGCACACGGGCCAACTGCGCGACGCACTGGGTGCCTATGACGCCGCTCTCAAGCAGTCACCAGGTAACGCCGACATCGTTCACAATCGCGACCTGGTTGCGAGTGCGTTGGAAAAGCAGCAGCACCCGCAGCAGAGTGCGAAGAACCCGCAAGGCAGCGGCTCGGGCAAGCAACAAGGTGGCGGCGGTGGGCAAGGTGGAAGCACCGGGCAGCACGGGCAGCCGGGCAACCAGCGTGCATCGTCCGACCCCGGCGCGTCCGGGCGCAAGGCGAGCAGCGGTGGCCAGCCGCCCGGACACGAGCAGGGGGAACGACAGGCGCAGGCAAATTCCCAGGCGGGCCAGTCGTCGGGAAGTCCAGGCCAATCGGCAGGCACGGCGCAGAGCGCGAATCCTGCGCAGCCGCCAGGTACGTCGCAAAGCGGAAACGCTGCGCAGCCTGCAGGCACAACTCAGGGCGGTGCACAAACTGGCACCGGCTCGGAGCCGGGCGAGGCGTTCGCTGACGCACGCGGCGCATCGAAGTCCACGGCGCCAAGCGACGGCAAATCCGCGACGCCAAATGCTGAGCTGCGCGATGCCCACGCCGCGGGCGAGGCGCAGCCACCACCGCCTCCGCGCTCTGAGCAGTCGCTGGCGCTGGACCAGTGGCTGCGCGGCATTCCCGATGATTCGGGCGAGCTGTTGAGACGCAAGTTTCTGATCGAGCACATGATCAACCAACGACAGGTAAACCCGCCATGATGCGCCGGCTGTTATTCATTCCGGTGTGGCTGCTGGTCGCCGCCGCACCTGCGGGCGCCGCACTGCGCGCCTGGGTGGATGACCCACAGGTCGCCCCCGGCGAGACCTTCCAGCTGACGCTCGCGCACGACGGTCAGACGCGGTCGCAGCCGGATCTGGCCCCGCTGCAGCAGGACTTCGATATCGTCAGCCGCAACAGCAGCTCGAATCTGCAGATCATCAATGGGTCGACGTCATCGAGCACACAATTGACCCTCACGCTGGCTCCCAAGAGAGCCGGACATCTGACGATCCCGGCGCTCACATGGGACGGGGAGCAGAGCGCTCCGCTCGCTGTCAACGTGAGCGCCACGGGAGGCAATGCCGGCTCCACGGGCGCAACCGCAAGGCGCGTATTCCTGCAGACGGAAGTGGACCCGCAGTCCCCCTACGTGCAGGCGGCGGTGCATGTCACTGTCAGTGTGTACGCCGCGGTGCCTCTGTCGCATGCTGACCTTGAATTCCCTGCGACTGATGCGGCGCTGGTGCGTGAGGTCGGCTCCGACACAACCAGCACTGCGCAACGCAACGGCGAGTCATATCAGGTGGTCACACGCCACTACCTCGTGTTCCCGCAGCACAGCGGGCATCTGAGCATTCCCGGCCCTACTCTGAGCGGCAACGTGCCCGCGAAGCGCAGCTCCAACGATCCCTTCGCGCAATTCTTCGGCAATGATCCGTTCGCCGGAATGTTCAGAGCCACGCAGCCCATACGCCTGAACGGCAACGCGATCGAGCTGGACGTGCAGCCACGCCCCGCCGGCGCCGGAGCCCGCTACTGGATTCCGGCTCAGGACGTGCGGCTGACGGCGGACTGGAATCCGCAGAAGCTGCAGGCGCACAGCGGCGACCCGATGACCGTCACGTTGCATCTGCAGGCCCAGGATCTGACAGCGGCACAGCTGCCGGACCTCTCGGCTCTGCTGGCGCTGCCCGCAGGGCTCAAAGCCTATCCGGATGAGCCGCAGCTGAAGGACGTGCCCAGCGGCAACGGCGTTCTCGGCAAGCGGGATCAAAGCATTGCCCTGATCGCGGATCAGCCGGGGAGCTTCACCATCCCCGAGCTGCGATTGAGCTGGTGGGACACTCGCGCCAATCAGGCGCGCCAAGCCGTCCTCCCCGCGCAGACGCTCGTTGTGACACCTGTCCCCGGCTCACAGAGCGCGGCTGCGCCTCAAACCCAGCCTGCGGCGGCCGGATCTGCAGCGGCAGGTCCGGCAGAGAAGCAGCGTGCACCGGGCCCCGCGCCGCTGACTCTCGCGCCGCCGCATGACGGCGCCGCCTCTGCGAACACAACCAACGAGCAGTCGCGTTGGAAGTGGGCCAGCTTCGGCATCGGGCTGCTTTGGGTGCTGACGGTGGCCGCGTGGCTCCTGAGTCGCCGCAGGCGTAGCGAGGGACCGCCGGAAGCAACTGCCGACCCGCCGGCCAAATCCGCGGCACGTGCAGCCTTTCTTTCGGCCTGCGCTTCCGACGATGCCTGCACGGCGCGGCGCAATCTCCTTGCGTGGGCAAAGAGCGTCCTGCCCGATGAGCGCATTCCGGGACTGAGCGCCCTTGCGAAAATCATCGGAGATCCCGCGGTGGCCGAGCTGCTACGTGCGCTCGACCGCGCCTGTTATGTCGGAGAAACCTGGCATGGCGCGCCGCTCGCGGAAGCTCTCAGGAAGTGGCCGACGCGCACGGCAAAGCCTGCCGTAGTGAAGCGCAAACTGGCGCCGCTCTATCGTTAGCGCCGGACGCGGGGGGTCAACCGGATGGGTGCGCCGGACGCGTGCGCAGGATCGCGCTACTCAATGTAGCCGCGCTCGCCGTGCAGCGCCAGGTCCAGCCCTTCCCTCTCCTGGTCTTCCGTGACACGCAACCCGATCGTGGCATCGATGATCTTGAGCAGCAGCCAGCTCAGTGCCATGCACCACGCAGCGACCGCAATCACGCCCAGCGCCTGAACGGCCACCTGACGGGACATGGTCATTCCCGCCGCATAGCCGACACCGCCAAGCGGTGCGCTCACGAACACTCCTGTCAGGATCGTCCCGACGACGCCTCCCACTCCATGAACCGGTGACACATCGAGCGTGTCATCGACGTGCAGCGTGCGCTTCAAAAACTGCGTCGCTGTGAAGCAGACCAGACCCGCAGCCACACCGATGACGACTGCGCCGCCGGGACCCACGAAGCCCGAGGCCGGTGTGATCGTGCCGAGTCCGGCAACCATGCCCGTGACGATCCCGAGGCAACTGGGTTTGCCGTAGCGTATCCATTCCAGGATCATCCATGTGAGCGCACCGGTGGAGGCACCCAGGTGAGTCACCCACATCGTCATTGCGGCACTGCCGCTGGCGGTCAGTGCGCTACCCGCGTTGAAGCCGAACCAACCCACCCAGAGCATTCCGGCACCGAGAACCGTGAGCGGCATGCTGTGCGGCGGCATTGCTACGTGCGGGAAGCCTCTGCGCCTGCCGATGTAGAGCGCCGCAACGAGGGCCGCCGCGCCGGCGTTGACGTGCACGACCAGTCCGCCCGCGAAGTCCAGGACACCCAGCTTTGCCAGCCAGCCACCGCCCCATATCCAGTGGCAGACCGGAACATAGACCAGCAGGAACCAGAACGTGCTGAACAGGAGCAGTGCTGAAAAGCGCGTGCGCTCGGCGAGCGCGCCGATCACCAGGGCGGGCGTGATGATCGCGAAAGTCAGCTGAAACATGGAATAAGCGACTTCGGGCGTCGTGCCGTTGAGCGCATCGCGTCCGACGCTCGCGAACAGGGCCTTGGCGAGGGAGCCGATGAAGGCCTGGTGCGCGCCTCCGTTGCCGAAGATCAGTCCATAGGCGCCGGCAAACCACAGCACGGAGACGACGCAGGTGATGGCAAAGCACTGCATGAGCACCGAGAGGACGTTCTTGGTCCGGACGAGGCCACCGTAGAAGGCGGCCAGCCCCGGCAGCGTCATGAAAAGAACGAGGGTCGTCGCCGTCAGCAACCAAGCCGTATCGCCGCTGTTCATCGCCCGGAACGCCCCCTGGATGCACCGAAACCGTGCGCAAAGCGGCGATGCTAGCGGCTAATGGCGCCGCGTCAAGCGCGTTTGCACCAAAAGTCAGCAAGTGTGGGGTGGCAATTCTCAGGAACGGCCGACTGCCGGCCGGCCGGCGGTGCCTTCCACCTCCATCCGGCCGTCCGCGTGAGCTTCCAGAAGGCCGCACCACGCGCTGAATACGGCTTCCACGGAAAGCTGATCCACGCGCATCGACTCGGGCGGCCCGCCCACCCCGATGACCGGAGACCCTGATCCGCTGCGCGGCAGCCAGAACCGCTGCGGGCCGGCTCCGTACATGACCGTCAGTGGCAGACCCAGAGCCGCGGCGGCATGCGCCGGGCCCGCGTCGACGGAGATCATGCTGTGCGCGAACTCGCACAGGGCAAAGAGCCGGCGCAGATCGGTCTCAGCCACCGCAACGCAATCCAGGCCCGTCTGGGCTTTTATTCCCTGCAGCATATCGAGCTCTTCGCGTGTGCCGCGCAGCAGGATCAGGGCGTCGGGCAGCCGGCCATGCACTCTCTGCAGCAAACTGACCCAGCGATGCGTCGGCCAGGCCTTGTCGTCGGTCCGCAAGCGTGCCCATCGCCCCCGCCGACGGCTCATGCTGCGGTGATTGCCCGGTTGGACGAGAACGATCCGGCGTCCCCACCACCCCTTCTCGCGCAGCCATCGCTCCAGATCTGCGCGGTCTGAGGCGGAGAGGCATAGCCGCGGCGCCCACTGTGTGGCTGCACTCGGAACAGGGTAATCGCCGGCATTCAACGCATCGGGCGTCTTCTCGCCGAAGCGCACGAGGCGATCCACAGAATGGTGGAAGGTCTGCGGATCTTCGTTGACGAACACGCAGCGCCGGGGATCGACACCGCATGACCACAGCAGGCGCCGAACACGCGGCAGCTGGCGGTGACTATGCTCGCAGATGTAAACGGGGCCTGGGTGGCTGGCGCGCAGCGCGCGCCGCACCTCCATCCAAGAGGGCGAGAGCACGAATGGGAAGTGGCGTCCGAACGACCAGGCGTGCGCCACATCCGGATTGCCCTGGAACACCCCCGGTACCCAGGAACCTGCCCCGATCACGTGGCAAGGCTTACCGAAGCGCCGATGCAGAAAAGCGAGCATGGCGGTGAGGATGACCATGTCGCCGAGCCGGGCGAAATACAGTACTGCCGGCTGCAGCGGCGGGGGCTGCGCGAGGCGCTGCTCAACGTGAATCATGGGTCCTGCGGCTCACCTTCGATCGATCGTCGCACGGCCTCCCTCGAGGCTACCCCGGGGCCAAAGTGCCAGTGACCGTGTCATGATAGCGCCCCGTGATATTTTCGCAGCCGGTTCGTGCAGAACCGCGCAGGCGGGGGGTCCAGGATGAGAATCGAATACCTGCTGCGCGTGTGGCGCTGGGGCCTGCTGCTGCTGCTGGCCGCACCCCTGCACGCTCAGTCCAATCCCGATTGGACCACTCCGGCGACGCCTTTTCGCATTGCAGGCAATCTCTATTACGTCGGCAGCCGCGACCTGGCCTCGTATCTGATCGTCACCCGCGCCGGGGACATCCTCATCAACTCCAACCTGGAAAGCTCGGTTCCACAGATCCGTCACAGCGTCGAACAGCTGGGCTTCCGGTTCAGCGACATCCACAT